>NZ_JBNMNU010000227.1:0-5782 GCF_051278035.1 Clostridium sp. | reverse complement strand
GGTGTAGTTTTAGATTAACATATACACCATAGTTATCAAAAAAATTACTTAAGAGAAGTTGCAGATATATTACAAAAAAAATTATTGTAGAGTATAGTTTTAGAAGATATAACACAAAAATGGATATTAATATTAGTTCAATTAGTATAGATGATAATTTCAATTATGAGGTAATTGCTTATGATATTTATGAAAAAAGAAACAAAAAATATGAGATTTTTTGTTATTGGTCTGTAAGATCAAAATATTTGAGAAGATATATTGTTAATACGATTATATCTTTGATTCTAAATGTTGAATTGAATGAAAAACTCTATGTTGCACGAAATACTAAAAAGCCACTGAACTATTATGAACTTAGATTAACAACTGCAACTAGAAATATAAGACTTGATTTACAATTGGTTAGTAAAATCTTAAAAGAGTATCTAAATGCTAAACAAGTTAAAATTTTGGATTACACAATCTTTGAAGCTATTTATTATTTTAGGATTTTTGCAATAGAACCAAGGTATATTGATAATCTTATTTTAATTCATAAATATACAACAGAGTTATGGGAAAATGGATCAAAGTATATGCATTTTTATACTCTTCATAATCAATCGCATGCTGTTCAACTAATAAAAAATATTAATAGTTTTATTAAAGCTATTGACTACTTCAAAATCTCAAAGGTTGATTATTATATTCTATATATTGCTTGCTATTTACACGATATTTCTATGGTTATATATCCCAAAGAAAAACGATTTTTGACCAAAGATTGGGACGATGCCAATTTAATTTATATGTCGTTCATAGAGGAACTAAAAGGCAAAGAGTATTATGGTGCAATAGAACAGCAAAGTATGAAAGAACTTCTTTTAAATGTATATAAAAAAATAGATACTCTGTTTGAGAATGAAGTTAGAGTAAATCACGCAAAAGATAGTGCTAATTATATTAGAGATAGTAAGGATTTATTATTTGTTGATGAGTCCATATTAGATATTGTAGCAGAGGTTTCCTATTCACATGGTATGGATTGCAGAGATATATACCATTTAAAATCTTTAGCAAAAAATCACTTAGTTAGTAAAAAACATATGATGGTTCTTATAAGGCTTGCCGACTTATTTGATATGAGTGAAAACAGAGTCTCAATACCATTGTTTTATAAAAACAAAGAAAATATGTCTTCAACAAGCAAGTTTCATTGGATTTCTCATCTGATAACTGGAAAATTTAATATAATTAATACTTATAAATTAAATGAGCCGAAGCTTGATGACAATAATCAAAGTTATTTTAAACCAAAAGGCATTAATGAAATAATTACAATTGAAATAGACATTCATTTAAATCAATTAACAACTATAGAAAATAAAAAGCGATGTAATAAAATATGTATGAGGAGGTATGATAAGAAAAATGAAATTTACTTAGATATAAAAAGTAAGAAAAAAGAATGCAAACAGGAGAAATGTAATTTCCTATGCAAATGGTTTATGCAGAAAAATGATTATATAATTGAAGAATTATATTATTTACAGAATTATTTAGAAGAGGTTGAAAGTTATTTTAAAACTAGTTTTGTTATTAAGTTAAAATTAGTTGATAATAATGTACTTAGATCAGAAGATTTTGATGACTTAAAAAATTATATATCAACGTAATAAGGAAGTAATTTCCGAGGGTGTAAATTATTTTGTGTATTCTCTTTCTTTAAGCAAAAAGATTGAATTATTTAATTATGAAAAAATGTTAATATAGTTGATGAATTTGTTAAAGTTTCATTGCTTCTCAGTATAAAATTTCCAATTTTCATTTTTATTATACCCTTTAAATCGAAGTATAGGGTAATACTGATAAGCAATTTCAGCAGTTATTGATGAATCATACATGAACGGACGACCTCTGGGTGGTCCGTTTTAATTGTTTAACTTGATAAAATCTTAGGGGCTTGTGGGACGGAGTCCGTAAGCTACGCTCCTTCATTTAACATCTCACTAAATAATATATTGAGTTGGCTAATAACAAGATCCCAATTTGGGTATATTCTAGTCCATTTATTGCTTACTTTTTCAGTTGCCAAATATAGCATCTTCATAAGGCTCTCATCGTTCGGAAATATAAGCTTTGTCTTAGTGACTTTTCTAAATTGACTGTTAAGACTTTCTATAGCATTTGTGGTATAAATAATTCTACGAATATAATCTGGAAATACAAAGAAAGTTATAATATTATCCCAATTGTCTTCCCAGCTATACTAAATGTAGCAATGTGAATTTAGCAGAGCACAACATTAAATTTGTAGCTTTAGCTCAGTCAAAGAGACAATTTGCAAGTGAGGCTGGCATAACTTATTATGGGAAGATAGTAGATATAAAAGTTGTGAAAAGAAATGTGATAAGAGAGATTTCAAGTGACTCTGAAGAGGATTACTATGTTTTTAAAATAGAAAAATGGAAGAAGCTTCATAGGAGGATTGAAGTGAAAGCCTATCAGGTGGTAAGGGTGATGTACACTACGGAATATTTACTTAATAATGCTAAAATAGTTACGAAGCTATGCATTAGGTCTAAAGAAGAATACAGATTATGGCGAGAGCTAAAGAGGATAAGTTCTTTAACTGAGACGGAAACTGGGAAAAGCATTAATAAGGATAGTAGCATTGTGGGTTTTTCTATAGTTGGAATGTAGATAGGTATAGAGGAGGACAAAATCAAGGTAGAGTGCAATGGGGGTTCATATGGATTTACTAAGTTTGAGTTTAACAGGGGGCCTAGGTGGGTAATGGAGAGGATATTTGATATAAGAACGGGTGTGCTTAATTAGGTATTTCTTAAAAATTTATTAACGATGATATAAGCCAAGGATATTAAAAATGTCCTTGGCTTATGTTATAATTGTTTTAATTTAAAAAGTTTATTCAAAAGGTGGTTTTAAATAAATATGAATATAGAAAAATCTAATATATATAAAGAGTTTGTAAGTGGTATAAAAACTCAAATAAAGAATTCTCAGCAAAAAGCTTTATTAGCTGTAAATAAAGAGTTGTTACTATTATATTGGAACATAGGTAACATAATATTAATTTATCAAGATAAAGAAGGTTGGGGAGCTAAAATAATTGATAATATTTCAAAAGAAGTAAAGGATGAGTTCCCAGATTTGAAGGGGTTTTCACCAAGAAATTTAAAGTATATGCGTAAGTTTGCATCAGAATATCAGGATATTGTATTTGTGCAACAAGTGGTTGCACAAATTACATGGTCGCATAATATCATATTGATGGATAAATAAGTGATATAAAAAAAAGAATTCGGTATTTAAATAAGACAATAGAAAATGGTTGGAGTAGAAATACGTTAGTGCATCAAATTGAAAGTAATTTATTTGAAAGACAACATAATGAGATAAAGACAACAAATTTTATGGAAAAGTTAGAAGCACCTAATAATAAGCTGGCTGTAGATGCTTTAAAAGATCCATATATATTTGATTTTATTACAATGACAGAAGAGATGAATGAAAGAGATATAGAAAAACAATTAATTAAAAAGGTTACAAAATTATTATTAGAGCTTGGCTCTGGCTTTGCACTTATAGGTAATCAATATAAACTTCAAGTTGGTGGAGATAATTATTGTTTAGATTTATTATTTTATAACCTTAAATTAAGATGTTATGTAGTAATAGAATTAAAAACTGGTAAATTTAAAGCGGAGTATGCAGGAAAATTAAATTTTTATCTTTCAGCGGTTGATGATATATTAAAAACTGAAGTTGATAACCCCTCAATAGGTATAATATTATGTAAGGAAAAGAATAGACTTGTAGCAGAATACTCACTTAAAGATATGACAAAGCCAATAGGTGTAAGTGAGTATAAACTATTAGAGAGAATTCCAGAGGAATTAAAGGGAACATTGCCATCAATAGAAGAAATAGAAGATACGTTAGATTAATTTTGGTATAAGTGCTCTGATGCCCTGAAAAGAATGGAACTAATTAACATAGGCTGATGATATGAAATGTATCATTGGCTTATATTATAAAACAACTAAGGTAACTGTGATTTGGTAGCAAACAGTAAGGCATTAGTGGATTTTTTAGGATATTTATTTTTAATTAAAGATTGTTTATCAATATCCATATAGAAATATAAGAACATATACTAGTTTTTTAAATCACAGTTGATCCATCGCCGAATTCAGAATCATATGTAACAGATATAGAAAACTTCAGGTTATAGGAGTTTCTAATGGAGAAAATGAAAAAGAGGCATTTTATAACTTAATGAGCCAAAGCAAGAATTTGGTGGAAACATCATTTGCTATGAATATTTTAACTCATACTACTCAAGGCACTGAGTATAATGTGTTTATTAATCTTAAACCACGTGCTTATTGTGAGGGAAAAGAATATAATAGAGAAAAATGGAACTCCATAGAGATAGATGGTCAATTTAAAGGTAATAGAAATAGATAGAACAAATATCTGTTGATTAAGTAAAAGAATTATAAGGGGCAGTGAAAAATAATGGATAGTTCAGGTAAAAAGAAAATAATTAAGTTGTTTGAATTTCTAAAACAATTCAACGATATAAAGAATCCAGTAATGTTGGATGTGAATAACCAACAATGGATAAAATGGATGGATAGTATTCCAGAACATGAAACAATAAAGAACAATATATATAATTTTCAATATGATAGTGAAACTCTATTTAGTGTTGATAAACCCAAGTTAAGAGAATGTCCTCTTCCACCAGAGAAAATTAAAGAGTGGTTAGAAAAAGGCTGGAAGGATATAAGTAAGGAAGTTGTGGTAAAGCAATACATAGAGAAAATCGAATATGAGATAGATTCTGATAATAATGAAGTGAGTAAATTAATAACAATAAGTTTAGAAGAAGATAATGATAGATTAGATCAACTTAATATATGGAAAGAACTAAGAGCAAAATGGGCTTACGAAGAAAGTAAGGCAAGGAAAGCTGATGCTGTATATAATGAATTGTACTCACTTTATTCAATTTTAAAGAAGGAAGCAGAAGCTTTAGAATTAGTTCTAGGCGACGGTATTTTAAGTTATTTAGGGAATAAAGAAATAACCCATCCATTATTATTGCAAGGTGTAAATTTAGTGTTTGATGCCAATATACCACAGTTTAAAATAAATATATCAGAAGAAAGAGGTCCAGAATTATATAAGAGCCTATTTAGTAATATAACTGAGTCTAATTATGAGCTATTATCAAGCATATATGAAGAGTTTGAAACTAGTCAATTTACACCATATGAAATATTGGAAAGCAATTCATTTTTAACTAGACTTTCACATGCACTAGCGTCAGATGGAACATTTTTAGAGAATTTAGAAGAATATGAAAAGGTAAGAAATTATCCGCAAATTTATAGAAGACCTGTATTGTTTGTACGGAAAAGAAATCTTGGATTTGGTGTAGCTATAGATTCAATAATAGAGGACATTGGCAATACACAATCATTGCCAGGTTTTTTATGTGATATAGTTGGAATTGAAAATGATAATCAAAAAGTAAAAGAGCAAAGTAACAAGTCTGAAAACAATTTTTTAAGTGTGAATGGAATAGATGAAGATATATTATTAACAAAGCCAGCTAATGCAGAACAATTAGCGGTAGCTAAGCACTTAGAGAGAAATGGGGCAGTTTTAGTTCAAGGGCCTCCAGGTACAGGGAAAACTCATACAATTGCTAATATGGTGGGTCACTTATTATCACAAGGTAAGAGTATATTAATTACCAGTTACA
>NZ_JBNMNU010000226.1:0-5861 GCF_051278035.1 Clostridium sp. | reverse complement strand
AAATCTAGTAATTGAAGCTAATTGGACTGAAGATAAAGATACAATTCTAAATTGTGAAATATGCATTCAGTATTAGATAAATTAGACCTGATCATTAACTCTTTCCAACAAAACTAAAAAATCTTCTTCATTTTTGCATTCTAAATATTTATCTATTAGAGATCGAGTAGACATTTTGCTAAGTCCCTTATATCCATTATCTAATATATCAGTTAATACATTTATAAAATAATCTTTACTTTTATCTATGTCGACAAGCATATTATGGGATATATCTTTTATAATTTCATCTTTAACACTTTCTCGTAGCTTTTCTGTGTACTCTTGCATAAATATTTGCGTTTCTTCTGGGTAATCGGAAAAATCTCCTGACATTATATCTTCAATTTTCATCATGGCAACTCCTTAGTATTTTCTATTTTTAATACCTCTTTTACTATAATAATTCCAAGTAATCCAGGTCCAGTATGAACGCCGGCTACTGGACTTATTTCTCCAAAGGATAATCTAGAAATGTTTTGAAGACCTGCAATTGTATCAGAAAAGGGCTTTACTTCATCATATGCCCCACCATGCATAACCCAAATTTTACAAGGCGATTCCTTAAGAGCTTCTCTTGCTATATCTACAAGTTTACTTGTGGCTTTCTTTTTTCCCTTGGCCTTTGCATAAGTATAGTATACACCATCGTTATTAATTGAAATTATAGGTTTTAGATTTAACAGTTCGCCAATAGTTCCAGCCACTCTTCCAATTCTACCACCTTTGATTAGATATTTAAGCGTATCTACTGCATAATAAACAGTGATTCTGCTCCGTATTCCTGGTAATGTTTTTACAATTTCCTCAAAAGTTAATCCGCCTTTTATCATTTCGCCACATTCTTCTACAATTGCAGCTTCCCCTATAGTTAACGATTTCGAATCAAAAACGCAGGTTTCTATAGATGGGTGATTTTCACTTACCAATCTAAAGGTATTATAGGTTCCGGACAAATTTGAAGATATTAATACTGCAATAGCTTGAGTATATCCTTCTTCTTCAAGTTTCAAATAGAGTTCTTCCATATCATTCATTGATGGTAATGAAGTCGATGGAATTTCATATGCAAAATTATCATAAACTTCTTTAGGAGTAATTGTTACTCTATCAATGTACTCTTTATCTTTATATATAATTCTTAATGGAAGTACCTTCAAATCGTATTTTTGAATCATTTCACTATCAACATCAGATGTACTATCAGTAATAAGTGCAATCTTATTCATTTTAATTTCACCTTTCAAAATGTATTCAATTTTTTATTTTAAAGTTTGGTGCTTTGCAATCATTGCCGCTCCAATTATACCTGCTTTATTACCTAATTCTGCTAAAACAATTTTAGCAATAGGTAGCTCTTCATAATATTTATTCCCTATTACTTCATTTGTAATCCTATCTAAAAGATATTGCCCTGAACCTGAGACCCCTCCGCCGAGTACTATTATTTCCGGATCTATAATATTAATTATGTTAAGTATTCCAGTACCCAAATATTTAATTAATCTATCTACAGCTAAATTTGCTATTTTATCGCCTTCTTTAGCTGATTCAAATATCATTCTTGCATCAATATTGTTTATATTTCCGTTTGCTCTTTCAAGAATTGTGGTTTTTTCATCCAAATCCACAATTAATTTTTTGGTGTGTTTTATTATAGCGGTAGATGATGCAAATGTCTCTAAACATCCATTCCTTCCGCAATTACAATTATAAAAATTCTCACCCACAACTATGTGACCTATCTCTGATCCTACACCATTAAAACCACTGCATACTTCTCCATCTAATATAATTCCTCCACCAATGCCTGTTCCAAGGGTAATCATTAGACCGCTCGTAGAATTCTTCATTGAACCGCTTTCATACTCTGCAAGTGCAGCCACAGTAGCATCATTATCTATATAAATCGGCTTATGAAGTACCTTTTCTAACATTTCTCTTAACGGTACATACTTCCACCCAAGATTCACACAAAATATTACATTCCCACTCTTGTCAGCTAAACCTGGAATACCTATACCTATGGATTTTATTTCTTTCAGGTCCATATTGTATTCATCTAAAATATTAATAACTAATGCTACCATGTCATCTATTATCTCCTGAGGTTTTCTTCCTACCTTTGTAGGACAGGATTTTCAAATTTTATATTTCCCTTATCATCAACAATACCCACTGCAATATTAGTGCCCCCTAAATCAATACCGATATACATATAATTTTTCCTTTCATAGCCTCTGCTATCATCATTAGAAGAACACTGTAAATTGTTAACTCTCCTAAGTTTTGCTCCATTTTCTTTTTTTTTAACTTTTTAGTCTCAAAAAACATCTCATCAACCTGTCCCCTATAATAATTATAGCACATTGACTAATATTAAGTCACAGTTGTTATAAAAAATTGAATTTGAAACTATTTTACATATATTATCTAAGTTTGGGTCACTATAATACATAAGTAGTTTAGTAAATATATATGAAGGGAGTGTATTATATGAAATTATTACGTTGGGTCGGAGGAATCATAATTTTCTTTTGGGCATTAGGTCTTATATTCAAAATTGGTGGAATCATGATTCATATTTTGCTTTTAATGGCTGCAATCGTATTCATTGTAGATTTGAGTTTAGAAAGATGGAGAGGAAAAAGAAGAATACCTTAGTATATTACAATCTACACCTAGTAATAAACTACAAACAGTTTATTGTAAAGGTAGAATTTTATTGATATAATATTTAAACATATATAGTAATTAAAATATATGTGAAAGGTAGTGTTATATATGGGTTTTTTAAGGTGGCTAGGTGGAATAGTAATATTTTTTTGGGTTTTAGGATTAGTATTTAAAATAGGTGGAGGAATGATACATACACTACTTGTTATTGCTGCAATAGTTTTTATTGTAGATAAGATTTCTGGAAAAAGGATACAATAGAGACCTAACATAATAATAATTTTGTATTTTAATTCACAACCTCTAAAAAAACAAATAAGTATCTTGCATATAAGCAAATATACTTATTTGTTTTTTAATTCAACCAATTTGAATTTTATTTTTTAACTAATCGTTAACTACATATAAATACATGCCTTTCAAATGTTCCTTTAGATACTGTACATCTATCATCTATATTAAACCCAACGGAGGAAATTTGCCTCTCCATATCTTCAAAGGTTATAATAACCATTCTATCTGCTATTTTGCGGGCGCTTTCAATAATAGCTAATTGCTCGCTTGGAGTAATTTGAGTAAATATGTTATATGGAAGATCAACGATTGCCACATCAAATTTTTCTATAATATCATGCATATTGCCAATAGTTATTACATCTTCATATCCAAAGTACCTAAGATTTGTCTTTGCATTTTTACCAATGTATTCGTTTATCTCGTACCCTTTAATATTAAGTTGCATTGAAATAGCTTCTATTATCACCGTTCCAATGCCACAACAAGGGTCAACAACGCTATAATTCAAGTTATTACCTACTGCTATATTAACAAGCGATCTACTAACATTAACCTTTAACGCATTGGAGTAAGAAAAAGGTTTTCTATTGTGAAGTAGCCAGTCAGATGTGTTACTTTCACATTCACCGAATACCCATTTATTATTTAGCTTTGCTATCCCAAAAATATTTTCAGGCTTTTTTAGTTCAGCTTCTCCTAGCATACTATATCCTATTTCAAACTCAATCTTACGACCATCATGAAAACCCATTATATCATCAGTAGCATTTATATAGACAACTTTATAATTTACACTAGTTAGTTTGTCTATAACAATTTGATCAATAATTTGTTTCATTGTGTCACCAGTATATATTATAGATATGCACTTTTTTATAAAAGGACTTCTAGTTGGATCTACATAGATATCAGAAAATAAGTATTTGTCATGGAGGGGCTTATTAAAGAGGCACTTCATTTCCATTTTACATAAGCTCTCTTCATCTTTAGAATAATTAGTTGTGTACAAATATTTTTTCTCGTTTTGTTGTAGCTTAAACATTAAATCACATCCTTTTAGCGTTTATATTATATTTATAGCTTTTAAAAAATCATGAACTCTTTTTTCATATTCATTACTGTTTTGAGAGTATGACTGCGCGTGTCCTGCATCTTGTGCAATATATATATCTTTGTAGCCATTCTTTACTGAGAACATTTGCTTACACATAAAAATAGGCACATAGTCATCTTTTTCACCATGAATAAATAATATTGGAATGCTCACCTTAGGTAAACTGGTTATTGGCGACACATCTTTGAAACTCCACCCTGCTCGTATTTTACATATTACACTCGCTAATTTAATTAAGGATATTTTTTTAATATTATAGTCTTTTGATAATCTATGAATAAATAAATCTTCTGCATCAGAGTATCCGCAGTCAGCTATGCAAAACGCAATACGAGTGTCTATTGCAATGTTTAGAAGAACTGTTCCCGCACCCATAGATACTCCATGTAACCCTACTATTATGTCTTTCCCTAAGTTATTATATAACCAATCTGTACACTTTTTCAAATCAAACTTTTCGTAATAACCAAAAGATGTATCTTTTCCACCACTTAGACCATGATTTCTATGATCATAAATAAACACAGCGAACCCTCTTTTTAAAAACATATCTATGTATTTGACAGAACCATATAAACTCCAGGTTATTCCGTGACACAAGATTATAACTTTACTCGCATGTTTATTTGGAAAGAAAAAGCCGTGAATCTTATAGTCATAATTAGAATCCATGTATATTTCTTTTTTCTCTAATTTGCTAAATTTATCTATTTGGATAGCACCTTTTTCTATTTCATAATTATAGGTATAATTATATTTTGAAACCTTAGGATATAGAATTATATTAGAAAAATGCCAAGCTATAACAAAAATAACAACAAAAAAAGCGATAATAATTAAAAATATTATTATAAACATTGTAACATCTCCTAATAAAAGATCCTTATATTTAATTATAAGGATCTTTTAGAATTGCATATATGACTTAATACTAAGTTCTTTTTTTTCTTTTTAAAGATAATATTACTGCAGTAACTCCTGCTAAAATTAATATGGTGTAACCCCAAAATGGTATCGTTGTAAATATATTTGTTGCCTCATAATGAATTACGATAGAACTTAGTGCAGGCACCAATAGAGTATCACCTCTAAATTGTTCTATTGTTTCAATTCCGGCATTTTCACCATCTACAACAATATTCCAGGTTCCTTTCTTGGATAATTTAATTTTTGTGTCTTTTTTATTTGCATTGAATGCTACTACTATATTAGCCCAAGAGTCCATATTTGCATTGTAGTTCATTTCATATGCCACCACATTTTTAGGTGTTGTTAAAAATTTCAAGTTCTTCTTGATCATATCAGCCGATGTCATTTTGAAGGCAGGATGTGCCTTTCTTAATGCTATTAAGCCTTTAAAATAATTAACAGTGTCAATCTTTTCAGATTTTCTTGCCCAATCAAGCTTATTTACAGTATCAGAAGACTTATATGAATTTGCATCTCCATCTTTAGTTCTTAGAAATTCTTGACCAGCCTGAAAAAATGGGATACCTTGTGAGGTAAGAATTATAGAATCTGCTAATCTATGCATTTTTAATCTTGTTTTATCATCATCCTTTGGATTGGTTAGAAGAAGCTTATCCCATAATGTATTATTATAGTGAGCCTCAGCATAAGTAACAGATTGTATTGGCTCTACCTTTCCCCAAGTAGTAATACTACTTGAGTAATCAATTCCTCCAACTATTCCTTTTTTTATACTCGTTTCTGAATTCTCCTTACCATTAACAAA
>NZ_JBNMNU010000225.1:0-5912 GCF_051278035.1 Clostridium sp. | reverse complement strand
AATGTATTATTATAGTGAGCCTCAGCATAAGTAACAGATTGTATTGGCTCTACCTTTCCCCAAGTAGTAATACTACTTGAGTAATCAATTCCTCCAACTATTCCTTTTTTTATACTCGTTTCTGAACTCTCCTTACCATTAACAAAGCCCTTTTCTGTTGCTTCAAAAACACTACCCTTTATTCCATCTCTTATTATATCGTTAAATTGACCTATTTTCGGCATTTTACTGGCATTGTTTTGGGTTGCTTTCATATCAGGTGCAAGTGTCGTACCCATATCCCAGCCCTCCCCGATAACTAGAATGGAAGGATTTAAACTACTTAAGCTATTTCTAACTTCTGTCATCGTTTCTACATCAAGAAGCCCCATAAGGTCAAATCTAAATCCATCTAAATTATATTCTTTTGCCCAATACGTCACTGAATCAACTATGAATTTCCTTGCCATTGCATTTTCTGAAGCAATTGTGTTTCCGTAACCACTTTCATTTATGTTTTTTCCATCTTCTGTATATCTAAAATAATAGCCAGGTACTAATTTATTGAAATTAGAATCATTGCTGTTGAACATATGGTTATAAACTACATCCATAGTTACCCTTAGCCCTTTGTCGTGTAATGATTGTACTGCTTGCTTTAATTCTTTCACTCTAAGACTTGGATTATATGGATCTGTTGAATAACTCCCTTCAGGAGCATTATAGTTTTTAGGATCGTATCCCCAGTTAAATTGAGGCTTAGTGGAAGTCTCATCTAAACTAGCATAATCAAATATTGGCATAAGCTGGACATGCGTTACCCCTAAATCTTTTATATAATCAATACCTGTTTTTTTTCCATCGGCTCCAACTGTTCCTGTTTCAGTAAACGCCAAAAACTTACCTTTATTTTCCATGCCACTAGATTTATCAATAGAAAAGTCTCTAACATGTAGTTCATATATAATTGCATCCGTTAGATTTTTAAAATTAGGTTTTTCTTTAGGCTTCCATCTTTCTGGATTTGTTTCATTTAAATCTATTACAGCACCTTTATCTCCATTTGCAGCTACAGAACGAGCATAAGGATCAACTGCCTCAGTCCAAATTCCTCCAATATTAACCTTGTAAGTATAAAATATACCCTTTTGATCTCCTTCTAGGTCAACAAACCAGGTTCCATTTTCACCTTTATTCATAACCGCTTCATTACCTGTTTTAGCGTGCCACTCCATATAGGTTACAAGTTTTACCTCAGTAGCTGTTGGTGCCCAAACCTTAAAACTTGTTTTATATTTAGAATATGTATTGCCTAAATCTGACCCAGCGTAATAAAACATTTTTTCAAAACCATCACTTCCCATTACATCACCAAGAACTATACCCTTATCTGGGAACCCTTCTCTAGAAACCAGAAGTTTTTGACCTGGGTTCACATTTTCTGTAAGCTCTATTTTAGCAATTGTTGTAGTGCCATCAATTACACTATCACTTGTTATATTAGCTATTTCTACATCCAAGCCATCAGCCTTAACAGTAATGCCTTCATTGCTATCTGAGGTAAATGGAATTGCTATGTTCGTTTCTATGCTAATGATATTTAGCTCATCTAACTTTGCAACTGTAAATTCACCTGTTTCATCTGTAGTTTCATCAGCTTGAGTTGAAGAAATTGCTTCAGCTAAAGAATAATATACTGTAGTGTCGCCTCCATTAAGCCAAATTTCAGAAAAGCCATCTTCGAATTTCTCGACAAATCTATCATCCTCTGTATCTTTTTCCCACTCATCCGTACGCACTATGAATCCTACTTTATTTAAATCTCCATCAAATTCAACCTCGCAAATCCGACCAAATTCATCTTTTTTAGTAAAATTAAATTTACGACCGTCCTTTTCATCTGGCCACATCCACATATTCCATTTTGAATTACTTTTGGAATCTTTTGCATAATGAACAATTACCTTTGTTTTTCCGTTCATAGCAAACGTTTCCACACCCGGAGATAACAAAAAATATTGTGATATAATTAGAATAGTCGCAAGAAAGATGCTCAAGGCTTTCCTGGCGCTAAGATTTATCTTATCGTTCATAATAATCCTCCTCTGAAAATAAAAAAATACTTTCTAGTTAAGTATTCCACGCAAAATTACTAAACCCTCTCTGTAATATAAATTGTTAATATAAAATTCAAAATTTAATCAGTCCCACTAGCACTTTATTTTTTGCATGATATAATACTATTAGGTCAGGTGACACTATATAGTTAATACTATAACAACATACAACTTTTCATGAAATTTGGGGGATTAATCTATGAATATGAGCGAGCGAAAAAATCTTGTCCTGCAAGGGTCAATGTATAAAGTAATAATAACTTTGGCCGCACCGATAATGCTTAGTAATTTAATGCAGACTCTATACAGTTTAATAGATGGAATTTGGGTAAGCAAACTTGGCTCAATACAATTTGCTGCAATATCCTTTGTGTGGCCAGTTATGTTTCTATTTATTTCTGTAGGCGTTGGATTATTTATTGCAGGAACATCAATTCTATCTCAATTTATAGGTGCATCGAAATATAACAAAGCATCACAGTACGCATCTCAGCTTATTGCAATTGCAACTCTGTGTGGACTTTGTTTTTCAATAGTAGGTTATTTAACAAGCCCAATTATTATAAATCTTATGGGGGCAAGAGGTGAACTAGCAGGGTTTAGCGAAATTTTTTTAAGAATAACCTTTTTAGATATGCCCTTCACATTTTTATTTTTCTGCTTTAATGCTATTATGAGTTCACAGGGGAATACTCTAACACCCACTATATTAACATCTTTAAGTGTTATCATAAATGCTATTCTAGATCCCATTCTAATTTTTACCTTTAATATGGGCATTGTAGGAGCGCCTATAGCAACTCTTATATCAAAAATTCTTCTCGCAAGTGTAGGATTATATATACTTTACAAATCTACATCGAAAATAACCCCAAGCTTTAAAAATTTCAGATTTGATTTAAGTATCTTAAGTAAGATATTTAAGGTTGCACTACCATCCACTATTGGCCAAACAGGTGCTTCTGTTGGGTTTATAATACTTAATGGATTTATTGTATCTTATGGAACTGCAACTCTTGCCGCGTTTGGTATGGTGAATAGAATCACATCGCTTATTATGCAACCAGCCATGGGAATAGGCGCTTCACTAACAGCTATTGTTGGACAAAATATCGGTTCATCAAAGTTACCAAGGGTTAAAGAAGCTTTCCTTAAGGCATTAAAACTTACTACAACTATTTCAGTTATAGGGTGTATAGTCCTCATTTGGAAAGACAATGAAATAGTTAATTTTTTTATTCGCTCAAATGATGATAATAAAGTAATAACCGAGGCTATTACTTATTTAAAATATATATCTTTTTCAATGCCACTAATGGGCATAATGAGCGTATTTAAAGGTATATTCCAAGGTGCAGGTCACACAAAATACTCTATGACTATGGATATAGGTAGGCTATGGTTTGTAAGACTTCCTATGATCCTTCTCTTTAAATATTTTACTACCGTGGGCTCAAACGGAATTTGGATTTCTATGAGCTCTAGTAATTTAATTATTTGTCTATACGGATATTATCTTTATAGAAAAGGTAATTGGCAAATTAAAAATATTTAGTTTTTCAAAGTAATTTATTGATTTTGCCTTCCTGAATATATTTTATTAATAACATCCACTCTTATACTACCTAATACATTAGATAGTTTTATAGAAATATTACCATTCTTATAAATTCTCTCTTCGTTTGAATTAAATAAAATAGTTAATTTTTCTTCTAGCTTATCATAAGCGATAACACCGTCTAAATATAAATCTGTTAAATCTTTCAAACACATTGAAAGCTCTTTTGGGTCTTTATAAACTTTTCTCATATTGTACTCCTTACTATTCATTTGAATAAATGATTTTTCTATGTATGCTCCATATTATATCCTAATATGCTTAAAATTTAAAGATATCCCTTGAATTTTTTTTAATCTATTAAGAAAAATATACAAACTTATAAATTTACGAAGTAATATTGGATGTTATTACCATATTTATAAGTTAATTTTTTGTGGTATAATGTGGTTTGATAAAGAAATAGGGAGGTTTTTTAATGGCAATACTTACATCAATTAAGGATGCATTAAATGCACAACAATATAAATCTGAGATTGAAAAACTAATGGAGGAAAATAAAAATTTAAAATATATAAAATTAACTCCAACTCAATTAGGTATGAGTCAAATTTTAGCTAAAACTAAAGAACTTGAAGGAGAGTTAGAAGGATATTCAAATTTAATTGAAATAAAATCAAAAGATATAGAAGAACTTAATACAGAATATAATAACCAAGCTGTATCCCAATCCAAAGACTTCGAACAAAAGTCAAATGAATATGATGATTTAATAAAATTAAAAAGTAAAGTTCTTGAAGATAAATCAACTGAGTATGATGAATTTGTAGAAAATAAAAGCAAAGAATACGAAGATTTGATTAACCTTAAGGAAGATGAACTCCAACAGAAATCAAATGAATTTAAAATTTTAATGGAAACTAAAACACAAGCTATTGAGTCCCTCAATTCAGAATATAATAATGTAAAAACATGTGTAGATAATTTAAAGTCTCAAATAATAACACTAGATGGCGATATATTAATGCAAAGTTTTGGAATATCTAAACCTAATCATAATTTAATGGAATCAGAAAAATCTTCTAAGATGATACAAGATATTAAGGAAAAGCAAATGAGCATGATTAAATCTAAAGAAGCTATAGAATTTAAACAATGGATTGTTAACGGAGATATAAATGAAAATAGCCAATTAGATGTTGCTACAGAAAACATGATTAGACTTGTTATTAGAATTTTTAATGATGAGTGTGATTCTATAATTGATAAGGTGAAATACAGCAATTTAGAAGCAATAGAAAAATCCATCAAAAAATTCTTCGAAGATTTGAATAAGCTTGGTCATGTAACTCAAGTTAAAATATCCACTAAGTATTTAAATACTAAACTAGAAGAACTTTACCTTTTTTATGAATACAAATTAAAAAAGCAGGAAGAAATAGAAGAAAAAAGAAGAATCAGAGAAGAATAAAAAATCACTCTTAATTGAGTGATTTTTTATTTGCAACACTTAGAAATTATTCCGCCATTTCTAAAGCTATTTTCATCATATTAGTAAATGCACCTTGTCTTTCTTCAGATGTAGTTAGTTCACGAGTCACTAAATTATCGGATACTGTTAATAAACAAGCTGCTTTCTTACCAGATATATTTGCATTGTGAAATAGTGCAAATGATTCCATTTCTACTGAAGTACAACCGTGATGATTATAAATATCTTTATAATCATCAAAATTTTCACGATAAAATACATCAGAGGAGTGCACTATATGTTTGTGAACTTTAATACTAAGTTCCCCTGCAATTTTCTCTAATTTACTATTTAAGTCTTTTGATGCAGCAATAGTATCATATTCATACCCACTTTGGACTTTTGCATAAGTAGATTCACTCCATGCCTTCGTTGCTAAAATAACATCATATAAGTTTAAATCAGCAGTGTAAGCACCACATGAACCAATTCTTATAATATTTTCTACACCATAAAAATTAAATAGCTCGTAAGAGTATATACCAATGCTAGGCATACCCATGCCACTAGCCATAACCGAAATCTTACGTCCTTTATATGTACCAGTGTATCCCAATACATTGCGTACATTATTAAATTTCTGAACGTTCTCTAAAAATGTCTCTGCAATAAATTTTGCCCTCAAAGGATCACCTGGCATTAATACAGTTTTTGCAATAATTCCTTCTTCTTTTACTTCAATATGTGCTGTTGGTATCATATTGAACCCTCCTTATATTTATATTTG
>NZ_JBNMNU010000224.1:0-6002 GCF_051278035.1 Clostridium sp. | reverse complement strand
TGATACTAATACCAAACAAGATCCCACTAGAAAATTTGCAAGTTCTCCCACAAATGCAGTTTTCCCTGCTAGAAATCCATGTAGTATGTTTTTAACAAGTTCAATAATAACTCCTGCTATAGGTCCTAGTGCAAAGGCTCCTAAAAGAGCTGGTAAATCACTAATATCAATTTTTAGAAATTCAGGAAATATTGGAATTGGTAACTCAATGTACATCAAAAGAAAAGCCATAACAGATAAAAGTGAAATTTTGATAAGTTTAACAAGTTTTTCGTCTCTCATTTTTATACCCCCTAATTAAATATCTCTCCTAGGGATGGATATAATAAAAACCCCGACACGTAGCTATGTCAGGGCAAATTCACATATATCTCATCTTCTTTCATCCAGACTTTACTGTCGGCTTCGGAGTTAAACCGAATCTGCCTTACGGCTCGCGGGCTTTACCGCCGGTGGGGAAATTCGCCCCGCCCTGAAGATTATTAATTTTTTATTTTATAATTTAATTATATACATCTTAAGTTAATAAAGCAACATAATAATTACTGAGTTTTCATTGATAGTGATATTCTTTTTCTCTTCTCATCAACTTCAAGCACACTAACTTCTACTATATATCCAGTTTTAACTACATCCAATGGGTGCTTTACAAATTTATCTGATAGTTGGCTTATATGTACTAACCCATCCTGATGAACTCCAATATCAACAAAAGCTCCAAAATCAGATACATTTCTAACCGTTCCCATAAGTTGCATACCCGGTTTAAGATGGGCTATCTGAACTATGCCTGTTTTTAATATAGGTTTCGGCATATCCTCTCTAGGGTCCCTGCCCGGTTTTTTAATTTCTTTAATAATATCTCTAAGGGTTGGAACTCCTATTTCTAATTTTTCAGCTATCTCTTTAGTATTAATGTCTTTCATTCGTTCATCCATATCTTTAAAATTCAAAGATTTAAAATCTTCTTTTGAATACTTTAATAAATCCAATAACTGCTTTGTAGCATTATATGATTCTGGATGAACCGAAGTATTATCTAAAAACTCTTTACTCTCCGTAACCCTTAAAAATCCAGCACATTGCTCGTATGCCTTTGCACCTAATCTTTTAACTTTTAATAATTCTTTTCTAGCTTTAAACTTACCATTCTCTTCTCTATAGGCTACAATATTTTTAGCTATAGAAGCATTTATGCCCGAAATATGCGTTAATAGAGATGGCGTTGCAATGTTTAGATCTACACCAACTGCATTAACACAGTCTTCAACCACTCCTTTAAGAGATTCGTCAAGTTTTTTAGGTGCTATATCATGTTGGTATTGCCCAACTCCGATAGCCTTAGGGTCAATTTTCACAAGTTCAACTAATGGATCTTGAAGTCTTCTTCCTATGGAAATAGCTCCTCTAATAGATACATTTATATCTGGATATTCTTTTGACGCAAGCTCTGATGCTGAATACACTGATGCACCCGCTTCTGAAACTATAACATAGTACAACTCTTTAGAACATTCTGCTTTAAGATCTTTTATCATCCCAGCTATGATTTCTTCAGACTCCCGACTAGCAGTTCCATTCCCAAGGGATATTACTTCTACATTATGCTTAATTACTAATTCTTTAATAATATCTACAGCTTTTCCCATTGTGTCCTTGCTTCCTGCAGTAGCATATACCGTATCGGTATCTAACAGTTTACCTGTATCATCAAGTACTGCTATTTTACACCCAGTTCTAAATGCAGGGTCAAAACCAAGCACTACCTTTCCTTTTATAGGCGACTGCATTAAAAGAGCCTTTAAATTAGCTTTAAATATATCAATAGCACCAATCTCACCTTTTTCTGTTAACTGAGATCTTATTTCTCTTTCAATTGATGGAAATATAAGCCTTTTTACAGAATCCACTATGCTTTCCTCTATATACTTATCAGATTCATTATTCCCTTTTAAGCATTTGTTTTTTAAATAATCTACAATTTTTTCATTATCAACTTTAATT
Organism: Clostridium sp.; assembly: GCF_051278035.1. Taxonomy (GTDB): domain Bacteria; phylum Bacillota; class Clostridia; order Clostridiales; family Clostridiaceae; genus Clostridium_AD. The sequence continues at coordinate 3,998 of NZ_JBNMNU010000224.1, read as the reverse complement.
TTAACAGAAAGTATCTTACTATTTTCCCCTCTATTTATAGCAAGAATTCTATGTGACGGAATAGATTTAACACTTTCTTTATACTCGTAATACATTTCGTAGGGAGTAGTATCATCGCTTGCACCCTTAGTTTCTAAAATTCCTTGATTTTGAACGAGTGCCCTAATCCACTTTCGGAAATCAGCTTCATCTGAGATCATTTCACTTATAATATCTCCAGCGCCTTTTAGTGCATCTAATGCTGTGTCCACTTTTTTTTCTTCACTTATAAATTTCTCAGCATACTCATTTATATTACCTTTAAGCTCGCCGCTAAAGATAATTTCAGCAAGAGGCTTAAGTCCTTTTTCTATTGCAATAGTAGCTCTAGTCCTTTTCTTAGGCTTAAAAGGTCTATATATATCCTCTATTTCTGTCAACGTCTCACATTTTTTTATTGATAACTCAATTTCTTCTGTAAGCTTTTCTTGTTCACCGATAAGTCGAGTTACATCTGTTTTTCGTTCTTCTAAATTTCTAAGATATATAAGCCTCTCTGTGAAGTTTCTAAGTATTATATCGTCAAGTCCCCCTGTTACCTCTTTTCTGTACCTAGCAATAAAAGGGACTGTATTCCCCTCATCTAATAATTGAATTACATTTTCAGACTGCTGCTTTGTTATTCCGAATTCTTTAATCAATGTATTTTCTATATTCACCATATTATTTCGACTATTTATTTTCATGTTCCTAAATAGTCAATCCTCCTCTCATAATTTATATTCCAATATACAAAATTAGCATATTTATTCCGCTCTTATTTTTTAACCCTTTATCTTTTATTATAGCTCACACATACATTATACCCTATATATATTCAATCTTACAAATGTGACCAAAACATAAAATATATCTCTTAAGACCAGTTTAAATGGGAACTTCCTTGCACCATTGATTGCATTATACATTAGAAAACCTCAGAAACTAGTGCAAATAACCTTATGGGGTATTTAGAATGCAGCGACACTCTGCACCATCAATAATTGCTTCTGTACAATTTGACCATATAGGAGCTAATTTAAAAGCCACTATATATAATGCCTTTTCTCTAGACATTTTTGAACATATAGCCTTACCTAATATCAAATGAAAAATCTAGTAGAATATAATATATTCTACTAGATTTTTTATTTAGTGATTTATTTATTAATTTTCCTTAGATAGGCCTCAATAAAAATATCAATATCTCCATCCATTACCGCATCTACATTTCCCATCTCTGTATTAGTTCTGTGGTCCTTAACCAAATTATATGGATGGAACACATAAGATCTAATTTGACTTCCCCAGCCATTATCTTTTAAATCACCAGTTAAGTCTTCTATTTTATCTTTTTTTGCTCTTTCCTTTAAGACTAGAAGTTTTGCCATTAGCATCTTCATTGCCGTGTCTTTATTGCTAAACTGACTTCTCTCATTTTGACACTGAACAACTATTCCAGTAGGCAAATGCGTGATTCTTACTGCCGAATCAGTTTTGTTTACGTGTTGACCTCCGGCACCTCCTGATCTATAGGTATCAACCCTGAGGTCGTCGGGCTTTATCTCGATATCCTGATCTTCGGTAAGCTCTGGAAGCACTTCACATGAAGCAAAAGAAGTCTGCCTCTTGCCATTTGAATTATAAGGTGAAATTCTTACAAGCCTATGCACTCCTTTTTCGGTCTTTAAATATCCATAGGCAAACTCACCAATAATTCTTAATGTAACTGCTTTAATTCCGGCCTCATCAGATGACTGATAATCTAAAACCTCGATTTTATATCCCCTTTTTTCACACCACCTTGAGTACATCCTATAAAGCATTTCCGTCCAATCTTGAGCGTCATTTCCACCTGCACCGGTATGTAACGTTAAAGTCGCATTATTTTTGTCGTATTTTTCAGATAGCAAAATCTCTATTCTAAATCTATCAGTCTCGTGCTCCAGTTCCCTTAGTTCACTTTTTATTTCTCCTACAGAAGAATCATCCTCTTCCTCTTGGCTTAGCTGAGTTATCACTTCTAAATCTTCTACCCGGCTAATAACACCATTAAATCTATCGATCCTATCCTTAATTCCCTTAGCCTCTTTAGAAACTTCTTGTGCCCTAGAAATATCCTCCCAAAAGCTAATTTCTTGCATTGTAAACTCAAACTCCCCTAATTGCTTTTCCATTGATGCAACGTCAAAGAGACACCCTTATTTCTTCTACGTTACTCTTTAATTGAGCTAATTCAGATAATATTTGTTCCATTTGTATTATCAATTATTACACCTCTTCCATTATATTTATTACAAAGTACCTTCTAAAAAAAGGGATGAGCAAGAATTTATTGCTCATCCCTTTTATTGTCTAAAACTTAAAGTCGTTTTATATTATTACTATCCCCTGCCGCAACAGTTTTTATATTTTTTCCCTGAGCCACAATCACACTCGTCATTTCTTCCTTGTCTTGTCTGTTTTTTAGTTGGCTCTTTTTTAAGAGTGTCATCGTGATTTGTTGATGTGATTTTAGCAACCATTTCTCTTTCAGGTGCTTTCTCTATTTGCACATGAAATAAATATTTAACGGTTTCTGTCTTAATTGTTTCAATCATATCCGAAAACATGTCGCTTCCTTCCATTTGAAACGCTTGCGTTGGATCTATTTGCTTGTAAGCTCTAAGCCCAATGCCTTGCTTTAAATGTTCCATATCATCAATATGCTCCATCCACTTGCCATCTACTACCCTTAAAAGTACAACTCTTTCAATTTCTCTTATTTGTTCCTCACCAAAATGTTCTTCTTTCTGAGCATAAATCTTTTCAGCTATATCTAAAAGATTAGTTTTAATTTCTTCAATAGCTAATTTAGAAAGTTCTTCTACTGATACCATACCTTTTGGCATATATATTTCTTCAATATAACTAATAAGGTTCGTTAATTCCTCTTCAAAATTTTCTTCATTTTCGCTAAGGTGTGCATCAACTGCACCGAGAACAACCTCTTTTATCATTCCCACAATTTGTCCTTTTAAGTCATCTCCTTGAAGAACTTCTGTTCTTTGTTTATAAATTATTTCTCTTTGCTGATTCATTACATCATCATATTTAACAACATTTTTTCTAATATCAAAATTATTTCCTTCAACTTTCTTTTGAGCACCTTCTATAGCACCACTTACCATTTTACTCTCAATAGCATCCTCATCAGTTAATCCTAACTTTTCTACAACTCCTTGAAGTCTTTCAGAGCCAAAAATTCTCATTAAGTCATCCTCGAGGGATATATAAAATCTTGAGCTTCCTATGTCGCCTTGACGTCCAGAACGACCTCTAAGCTGATTGTCAATACGTCTAGATTCATGCCTTTCGGTTCCAATTATCTTAAGCCCACCAGCCGCAACAACACCTTCTTCAAGCTTGATATCCGTACCACGTCCTGCCATGTTAGTTGCAATTGTAACCATACCAAGTGCGCCAGCATGAGCTATTATTTCGGCTTCTTTTTCATGGTATTTTGCATTAAGCACTTGATGAGGAATTCCTCTTCTTTTAAGCATATCAGATATTAATTCTGATTTTTCTATGCTTACAGTACCTACAAGAACAGGCTGCTTTACCTTATAGGTTTCAGCTATATCATCTATTATAGCCTTATATTTTCCTTTTACAGTCTTATACACTAAATCCGGATGGTCAACTCTTGTAAGTGGCCTATTAGTAGGTATAACTAGTACATCTAATCCATATATCTCTCTAAACTCTTCATCCTCTGTAAGAGCTGTACCCGTCATTCCTGCCAACTTTTTGTACATTCTGAAATAATTCTGAAACGTAATAGTTGCAAGTGTTTTCGACTCTTTTTCTATTTTTACACTCTCTTTTGCTTCAATTGCCTGATGAAGTCCATCACTATATCTTCTACCTTCCATAAGCCTTCCAGTAAATTCATCCACAATGAGAACTTCTCCATCTTTTTCCATATAATCTTTATC
>NZ_JBNMNU010000223.1:0-6044 GCF_051278035.1 Clostridium sp. | reverse complement strand
TATAGGTGCAGATAATTTCCCTGGTTTCAAGAAAAACAAAATATCCTTTGTAACCAAAGTACCAGTAGGAATCGTTCTCGCAATATCACCTTTTAATTATCCTATTAATCTTTCCGCCTCTAAAATCGCCCCAGCCCTCATAGGTGGAAACAGTGTTATTCTAAAGCCTTCTACTCAAGGAGCTATTAGCTCGCTTCATCTAGTCGCACTCTTTCATAAAGCGGGTATACCAAATGGAGTATTAAACACAATAACAGGTAAAGGCTCTGAAATAGGTGATTATTTAGTAACACATAAAGATATTAATTTTATAAATTTTACAGGAAGTACGAAGGTAGGAAAACATGTAGCTAAGATTGCTGGTATGGTGCCTATGATTATGGAGCTTGGCGGCAAAGATGCTGCTATAATATTAAGCGATGCAGATATTGAAGGTGCTGCAAAAGACATTGTTACAGGTGCCTTTAGCTATTCAGGACAAAGATGCACTGCTGTTAAAAGAGTTTTAGTTATGAATGATGTTGCAGATACCCTAACGCTTGCATTAACTAAAAATATTAAACTCTTGAAAATCGGAAATCCAGAAGATTGTTGTGACATAACTCCACTCATAGATAATAGTGCTGCCGACTATATTCAAGAGCTGATTGATGATGCTATAAGCAAAGGTGCTACACTACTATGTGGAAATAAACGAGAGAAAAATTTGATTTACCCAACATTATTTGATAATGTTACTACTGATATGCGCCTGGCTTGGGAAGAACCATTTGGACCAGTACTCCCGGTAATCAGAGTTAACAGTATTGAGGAGGCTATAACCATAGCTAATAAATCTGAATATGGGCTTCAATCTTCTGTTTATACTAAAAATATAGATAACGCCTTTAATATTGCGAGTAGACTCGAGGTGGGTACCGTACAAATTAATAATAAACCAGAAAGAGGACCTGACCATTTTCCATTCTCAGGAACAAAATCTTCTGGTATGGGTACTCAAGGTATAAGATATAGTATTGAAGCTATGACTAGAATGAAATCTACAGTTCTCCTCATAAATCCATAACAATGAGGCAAATAAAAACAAATAACAAGTCAGAAGTTAAGTTACTGACTTGTTATTTGTTATAAATATACTTTTACTAAAGCTACTTTTTAGCCCATTCTTTCCTGATTTAAATTATCCTGAATTATATTTTTGACTATTTCTGCTATGTTTGCTTTTTCTTCTTTTGACATAGCATCTGTATATATAGGTTTACCTATTATAATTTTAGCACTTGCCTTTTTAACTTTCCCATTATTACCTTCCATTGCTTTATAAGTATCATAAATTGTTATTGGAACAATAGGTACTCCTGCCTTTATTGCGAGCCTCATGCTACCCTTCTTAAATTCGCCCATATTATTGCTTCTACTTCGTGTACCTTCAGGAAATATAAGCATAGAATATCCATCCTTTAAATTTTCAATACCTTCTGCAATTGCCTTTAATGCCTCTCTAGGATTTTCTCTATCCATAAGCACACAATGTATTTGCCTCATCCAGTAGCTTATTATTGGTATTTTTTCCATGTTTTTTTTAGCAATTACACCTGTGAGCCTATTAATATTACACAGTACAGCTGGTATATCAAAATTACTTTGGTGATTTCCCACAAAAACGCAAGGTTCGTTTGGTATATTTTCTTTCCCTATGACTGTTAAATTTAAGCCTGCAATTTTAAGTACAAAATTAGACCAATTTGTAACTAAGTTAGTTAAATACTCTTTTACCTCTTCCTTAGTTTTACGCTTTCTTAGGTTGTTGTATTGCTTTTTCTTGAGATTTATCCATATTAAATTAATTGTAAGACATAAATAAAAATATATAGTTCTCATATCTGTATTCCTTTCATTTTATAATTACCATTATTTTTTTAAAAATTGATATTATTTTCATATAATGGACAAAATCATTTATATACTTCAAATACTATACGGGAGATAAACTTATGAAAAAGGATTTTTTTTTGAAATATACCGCGATTTTTATTTCGTTAACCTTTGTTTTAGCTTTTGTAATTATAAATTATAAGTCTACTATAAAAACCAATATAAATTTAGAAAATAATATAATCACTCATTTTATTGATGTAGGACAGGGTGATTGTACCCTTATTCAAGTAAACCATAAAAACCTATTAATTGATAGTGGCACCAGTGATTCAAAAAAAAAGGTAATTAAGTATCTAAAAAACAATAACATCACTAAACTTGACTATGTAATTGCAACCCATCCCCATGAGGACCACATAGGCGGTATGGCAAGTATAATCAAAACCTTTATGGTTGATGAATTTTACGCTCCAAAAGTTACATTCTCCTCAGAAGCCTTTAAAAATATGATCATATCTTTAAAGCGTAAAAAACTTAAAATAAAAGTGGCTAAGTCCAATATATTTTTAGATTTAGGACCTGATACTACTTGTATTATGCTATCACCCAATAAAAAAATCTACAAAGATATTAATAATTACTCCTGCGCAGTAAGAGTATCTTACAAAAATTCAACTTATTTATTTACAGGTGATATAGAAACCATAAGTGAACAGGAAATTTTAAGTAAGGGTTATAATATAAATTCTCAAGTACTTAAAGTTGCACACCATGGTAGCAATTCATCAACTTCAATGGAATTTCTAGATGCAGTTAGCCCAAAATTTGCAGTTATAAGCTCCGGAGAAAATAATAGTTACGGTCATCCAAACAAAGAAACCATAGATAAACTCAAAAATATAAATTGTATTATCTATAGGACTGATTTAGAAAAGAATATTGTACTCATAAGCGATGGCACAAACATAGATAAATTTGAAGGAAACTAAAAAAAACTAAATTGCAAAAGATATTTATAATCTTAAATAAAACAAAAAAACTAGTCACCTAGTTCTTTTAATTTAATCCTAAAAATAAGAATGGTGGGTCTAAATGGACTCGAACCATCGACCTCACGCTTATCAGGCGTGCGCTCTAACCAGCTGAGCTATAGACCCATAATACCCTCATAATTATAATACCAATTTTTACCCATGTCAACACTCTCCTGTTCCATCACCGAACTACATCATACCCTTCTGATTTTATTAATGATAAAGGCAAAAGCATGTATGAGTGTGATAGATAGTATACACCCTACATGCTTTCGCCTTCAAAGAATGCTATAAATACTAATGTAATCGTAGTCTATACTTTAATTCCAATCTTTATCTAAAAGATCCCATATCATCTTTCCCACCCTAGATATAGTAGTTATACCATAAACATTATTAGGTAAGTTGTTAGCCATGACAGTAAAAAGAAATTTCCCCTTTGGTATCATAATTAATGCGTTATCATTTTCAACACATTCAAAGCTACCACCTTTATTGGCAATATTCTCTTGAATATCTCTCGGCATATAAAACGGGATTTTATTTTTGCGTTGTTGTTTTTTCAAAATACTTATAAGCAAATTGCTATTTTCCTCATTTAAATATTGCTTTAGATATAATAATTTAAAACACTTACTTAAGTCAAGACTAGTAGAGGTGTTTTCTAATTCATCATTGCCCAATTTAACTTTAGTTGTAATCCTTTTCAATTTTGTATTTTTAAGTCCCAAATCTTTAAACAATTCTCCTATTCGATCCATACTTAAAATTTCAATTATTTTGTTTGCTGCTGTATTGTCACTTTGCAAAAGCATTGCTGTTAATAATTCAAATAGTGAATATTCTTTACCTGAGAATTCATGTAATATACCATTTGAGCCGTGGATTTTATCACTTTCTTTAATTTTTATTTTAGATTGTAAATCTACTGTTCCATTTTGAACCTCTTTTAAAAGTACCATTGCAAGTGGTAACTTTATACATCCAGCCGATAACATTTCTTTGTTCTCATTAAAACCATAGAGATATCCACTATTTATTTCCTCAAAATAAAAACTATAAGTCCCTTCTCTTGTGTCTAAATATTTCTTTATTACTTTCATAATATAATATCCTCCTGGCTTTTCTGTTGGATAGACAACAATCATTAATTGCTGCTACCCTCCATATTTTAAAACTCTACTAACTTAGACTATTAAATCAGCACCTTGGATGCCGAAATACTATTAATCACCAAATGAAATCCCAATACTTCTAGCAACTTTAACTAATTCGCCACTCGGATTAACATTTTTAGTATCCCCTATAACATTTTCTAAGTGTGCATAAGATATTTTATTTCCCACAAGCGTAACCATATTCCCAAATTTACCTTCATTAACCAAATCAACAGCTGCCACTCCGTACCTAGTAGAAAGCATCCTATCAAAGGACGATGTTATACCACCTCTTTGTATATGCCCGAGTACTGTACATCTAATTTCATGATCCTTTACTATCTGTTCTAGTTCATAAGCCAATTTGTTTCCTACCCCGCCTAGTCTTATCGGATCTGGGCTATCTGCAACTATTTTACTAACTACAACGTCTCCACCTTTTTCTTTTGCACCTTCTGCAACAACAATAATACTAAATAATTTTCCTTCATTTTCACGTTCTTCTATTTTTTGAACTATTTTTTTAATATCAAAGCCTATTTCTGGTATTAATATTACATCAGCTGATCCTGAGATTCCGGATTCTAGTGCTATCCAACCTGCATTTCTTCCCATTACCTCGAGTATCATTATCCTATGATGTGATTCAGCTGTTGTATGAAGTCTATCAAGCGCCTCTGTAGCAACCCCAACTGCAGTATTAAATCCAAAAGTAAAGTCTGTAGCTGCTAAATCATTATCTATAGTCTTTGGAACCCCTATTACATTAACTCCTTTTCTTCCAAAATCTCTAGCGCTTGTAAGTGTACCATCTCCTCCAATAACTATTAGAGCATCCACACCCTCTTTTCTCATATTTTCAACTGCCACATCTGATACATCTTTTTTAACCATTACACCATCTTCGTAAACATTATAATCAAATAAATTATCTTTATTTGAAGAATATAATATAGTTCCACCTTTATGTTGAATTCCTGATACTGTTTCTAAAGTTAGTGGCATAGTTTCATTTATATATAATCCTCTATATCCAAATCTGTAACCGACTACTTCATAACCATAGTTTAATATTGCGTTACGAGTAACCCCTCTAATTACAGCATTAAGCCCTGGACAATCCCCACCACCAGTCAACACGCCTATTTTTTTTATTATATGCGACATATACATACCCCCAAACTCTATTTGCTATATTATACACCTTACAGTATAAAATATAAATGATACGCTGCTATTAATGAAATATTCTCAACTTTTCACAAATAGAATAGCTCAATAAAGAAAATGTAACAGAATATATCATATTCGAATCTATAATCGATAAATTCAAATATAATATCACCATACTACGTGTCATATTAACTCAAATCTTTCATCATAACTATAAAAAAGATTTTCGGCCTTTAATTAGCAGAAAATTATAACTTATAATGAGATTTTACCAAATTTAATTATAAATAGCAATACAATACCAATGATTATCCTATAGATAGCAAAAATTTTCATAGGTTTTTTCTTCAAATAAGAAATAAACTTTTCCACCACAATTAATGAAACTAAAAAGGCCGTCATGAATCCAATAAATAATGTAATAATTTCACCACTAGTAAAATCCATTCCACTTTTAACTAGTGTTAATCCTGTAGCTCCAATCATAATTGGTATGGCTAAAAAGAATGAAAACTCGGTTGCAGCAACTGTAGAGACACCACTAACCCACCCGCCCATTATAGTAGATGCAGACCTAGACATCCCTGGCCATAGTGCTAAACATTGAAAAATCCCAATTTTAAATGACTGTTTAATACTTATTTGCTCAATACTATTTGTTGTATACTTATGCCTGAATCTATTTTCTATAATAATCATTAGAATTCCACCAAGTATCAAAGCAAAAGCTACAGTAAGAGGATTAAAAAGATATTCGTTTATTTTATCATTTAGAATAAGACCAAACACTACAGCTGGTACA
>NZ_JBNMNU010000222.1:0-6179 GCF_051278035.1 Clostridium sp. | reverse complement strand
ATGATGCTGCTGAAGTATTTCTAGCCACTTATAATGCAACGAATGGCTTATTTATAGATCTTTATGAAGACGGGTTAGAGGATAAAAATAAATAAAATACAAAGGAGTAGTTTAAATTTATGAAAAAATTTATATCTTATTCTATACCAATAATTACTTTAACTGTCTTCGTATTAATAATGCTAAGCGGCAGTTATTTAAAAAAGCCTCGTAACTCTTCAGAAGATGTAATTGCTTTTACTCAAATTTCTATAGTACATGCAAAAGCTGAAAAATGGGATATGCTTAAAAAAGACATCACAAGTATTACCACATCCTGGAACAAAATCGTACCACGCATTCAATTTAGCGTAGACAGAGATGAAATATACAACATAAATCTAAATATATCTAGACTGCGAGGCTCCATAGCCAGCCAAGATAAATCTAGCACCATAATGGAATTATACGAAATCATAGAAAATTGGCACGAACTAACACGATAATTAATAAATATTAATCTCACACCACCAAAGTCGCTTACTTATAATATTACTTTTAAAATTTCCCACATCATCGTATTCGTCACCGACTAATTCAATTGAGCTATATCTAAAAGTAGATTTATTCAGATTTTTATTCTCTCAATTAAACTCTTTTTTTCTTAGAGCACGCTAACAAAAATATATATTGCGCAGAATGCGTTTGAGCAAGCCATAGAAATTCTTGATTTATTTTATTTTCAGATGCGTGAAGAAAAATACATGTTAGAGCGATAGCGAGTTTGTATTTTTTAGCAACTGAAAATAAAATAAATTTTAGAATTACTCGGCGAAGCGAACGCATTTCTAGCAACATATATTTTTAGTTATAGCGTGCTCTATGAAAAAAATCGAGACTTAGAACGAGCTCTTCACAACCACATGAAGCTCATGTAGTGCCCTAGTTGCCATAACATATCTAAGCTTATCCTCTTGCTTATATTTAGCCACATCAGCTGCCTCATCTAAAACCATTATAACAGCATCAAATTCAAGTCCTTTAGCAAAATATGATGGAATCACCACAAGTCCACTGTGGTACACCGCATTTTCACTGTTAATCATCTTAACACCGGCATTGTCTTTAATTATATCAAATATTTTTTCTGTCTCTTTTATATCTTTACATATAATCGCAATATTCTCATAAACTCTACTTTTAAACTGTTCTGTCTTTTGAATAATAAAACTTTTAAATTCATCCACATTAGAAATTGAATTTTCCGTAACCACTTCACCATTTCTTACTATAGGAACAATAGGCTCTGAATTTAAATACTTGTTAGCATACTCCATAATTTCTACAGTAGACCTATAGCTAGTATTTAGTCTGAACTCTTGAACATTTAATTCTGGAAGTATATTCTTTATATCGAGCATAGGAATTGTTCCGTCAAAAGGAATCATTCTTTGGTTGCTATCCCCAACTATAGTTAGCGAAGTGCACCTAGTTAATTCCTTTATTACTAAGAATTGTAGTTGATTATAATCCTGTGCTTCATCTATTACCACATGTTTTATTTCCTCAGAAATTTTTATTCCCTCTAGCTTAATTTTAATATACAAAATACCGCCTAAATCATTTTCAGTTAATCTTTTATAACCATTTATTTTGTTGTACAACTCCACACAGTTTCCATTTTGTATCCAAGTAAGATTTCTTTTTAAATCTATTATCGACTTAACAACTTCTCTAATTTTAAGCCTTCTATTAAAGTCCAAGTTATTTACTTTGAAATCCTGTTCCTCCTCAGATAAAGACTGAACGTTTTTTTCATATTCCTTTTGTATGACTCTAACTTTTTCATCTCTAGCATCACTAATTTTAGAATAAATAATCCGTTTAATTTTCTTGCTTCTTCTAAATAATGGCATAGTTTTGTAATGATAATGGAACATCTCCATTATTTCTTCTTTTGATAATATTTTCTCACCCATAAAAATTAAATCTTCTATTTTAAAGTATTCAACATCTAATTTTTCTATGGCATCATCGAGTAAATATTTATACTCTATAGAGTTTTTGTACATAATGTCACTTGCAAATTCACTTTCACCACTTAGCACTTTTTCCATGTATTCTTTTAGGCTCATCACTTCTGAAAGTTCTAAAATATCAAAAGCAAAGTCTCTAAAAGTTGTTTGCTTAACTCCCGATTCTCCAAGACTTGGAAGCACTGTAGATATGTATTCCATAAACACATTATTAGGACCTAGTATCAAAACCTTATCTTGAAGTACCTTTCTATAATTATAAAGTAAATAAGCAACCCTATGAAGAGCTATCGTGGTTTTACCACTTCCTGCCACCCCATCCACAACAATAGTTTTGGTTCTTGGTTGTCTTATTAAGTCATCTTGTTCCTTTTGTATTGTCATTATTATATCTTTTAGCTTTTCAGAAGCATTACTACTAAGTACCATTTGAAGTATTTCGTCTTTTATATCCAAAGCTGAGTCAAACAGACCCACAAGTTTTGCCTTTTTTATAATATACTGTCTTTTAGCTAAAATATTCACTAATATTTTTTCTTTCGGAGCATCATAAGATGCCTCACCTAAAGCTCCAGTATAATAGAGTGATGCAACTGGAGCTCTCCAATCTACTATTAGTGGTTCAAATGTATTTTGTGGAGTAACTCCAAACCTTCCTATATACATTTTCTCAATACCAAGATCTTCTTCAGAAAAATCAATTCTTCCAAAATAAGGTGAAGTCTTAAGTGCTGTTAGTTCTTTAAGCCGTCTATCAATAGTTTTAAACGCTTCTTCCATAACATATCTCTCATGATCAAAATATTCTATAACCATATCTTCATCATCTCTATAGTCCTCAATTACTTTTTTCCTATAATCTAAAATGTATTGTAATATTTCTTTTCTCTTTTCTATATAGTTAAGAATTTCTTCACTAATAATTGCACTAACACTCTTTAGTTTTTCTTCTTCTATATTAAATTCCAACTGTTTCTTAAGTTCCAATTCTATGAGACTAGCATTTACATTAAATTCATTAGTATTCAAACCTGTCACCCCGTTTAGATCATTATATTTTTTATAAATTTCACAATGTTTATAAAATTTCTTGCCATCCAATAATATCACAAATTCCAAGACCTGGCGCATCATTAACAGTTATCTTATTTCCGATAACCGAGGCTCCACCAATTACTGAATCTTTCTCAAAATACAACATAGTATCTAAATCCGCCTTAACCATATTAGACCTAGATGCTGCAAAACTAGCTGCTGCGGTTATGCCTATTCTACTTTCTAGCATGCATCCCATCATACATCTTATACCCATGTTTTCTGCCATATTATATATCTTTATTGCATTATTTATTCCTCCGCACTTCATAAGCTTTATACTTATAAGGTCCGCTGCTCTTTTTTCTATTATCTTAAAGGCATCTGATGGACCAAAAACTGATTCATCTGCAAGAATTTTTGTTTCCACATTGTCTGTAACATATTTTAGTCCATCTATATCCCAAGCATTAACTGGCTGTTCAACAAACTCAATATCCAGACCCATATCTTCAAACTTCCTAATAACGCTTACAGCTTCCTTCGGTCTCCAACCTTGATTTGCATCTACTCTTATTTTTATTCCTTTCCTAACTGCTTTTCTTACTGCCTTAACTCTCTCTATATCATGATCTATATCATTTCCAACTTTAACCTTTAAATAAGTATAATTTTCCATTATAGCTTCTAAGGATTTACTTACCATTTCTTCCACTGAGCCATTTGCTATTGTAATATCTGTAGTTAATGTAGTTTTGTATCCACCCAAAAATTTATAAAGTGGAATTCCATATTTTTTGCAAAGCAAATCATATATGGCCATATCAATGGCCGCCTTAGCACTATTATTTGCATGAATTGAATTATGAATCACCTTCATAATTTCCTCTAAATTATCAATATCTAAACCTAAAATATCATGTTTAATATAATTAATTGCTCCCATAATTGAATACTCTGTTTCACCTGTTATTAAGGGTGTTGGGGTTGCACTTCCGTACCCTATTTCCCCTGTATCTGTAATTATCTTTATAATTATTTCATCAGAAAAGTTAAGGATTTTCTTTCCTATTCTATATTGTCTTAACAGCGGAGTATTGACCTTTCCCATCTTAATATCTTGTATTTTCACAATTATACCTCACTAATACTTTTATATTTTTAATAAAATTCAACCTTTTCATAACTTATTATATGAATTATTTATAGTTCAATATTTTATTATACCTCTATATCCACATTAATGCTATGGATTTTTATAAATTTTAGACCTATATCTTTTGAAAAGATATAGGTCTAAAATTTATTTGTTTATTACTTTGCAAGTTCATACAATGCATGAGCATATATTTTCGCATTTTTAATTAGATTATCTATTGTAATATATTCATTTCTTTTATGAATAGTGTCTGGTTCACCTGGAAACATCGGTCCAAAAGCTACAGTGTTAGGCATTTCTTTAGCATAAGTACCTCCACCTATAGATATTAATTTAGCTTCTTCTCCAGTTTGCTCAGTGTAAACTTTCTGAAGGGCTTTAATAATTGGGCTATCTGGTGAAAAGAATAATGGTTCTTGATGTACAAACTTTTCGACTTTTATTTCAGTTCCTTCTATTCTCTTATTAAATGGATTCATCATATCTTCTAACTTATTTGTTACAGGATACCTTAAATTTAAAGTCATGACAGAAGAAATTTCATCCATATTTATAACTCCAACATTAAAGGATAACTTTCCTGAGTTATCATCTTCCAAACAAACGCCAAAAGATTCACCATGTATTTCCATACCTATATTTTTATTTAAGAATTCTATATATGAAGCAACATCATTTGACCCAAGATCTAAAGTTCCAAGGAAAGCGAATAGTTGCATTATAGCATTCTTCCCAAGCTCTGGTAAACTTCCATGAGCTGCTTCACCCTCAGATTTAATTATTACCATATTTTCTTTAACCTCAGAAGAAAGTTTATAATTCATATTTTTTGCAAAAGATTTCACTAATTTAATAATATTTTGTGTGTCAACAGCCACAATTCCAGCTTCACAATATTCTGGTACTATGTTAGCTACTGTGCCACCCTTAATATATTTTATTTTGTTTTCACTTTTATTTACACTATTAAAATCCTTAACTATGTTAAATATAGTTATACCTTTTTCTCCATTGATTATTGGATAGTCTGCATCTGGTGTAAAACCAGCAACTGGTGCTTTTTCTCTTTCCAAATAATATTCAAGTTCGTTGCTTCCTGTCTCTTCATTAGTTCCAAATAAAACTCTAATTCTTTTAGAAATAGGAAGTTTTGCATCTTTAAGTGCTTTTAATCCATAAAGTGTCGCCATTATTGGTCCTTTATCATCTGTAGTTCCACGTCCATACATTTTACCATCGTGAATTTCCGCTGCATAAGGTGGGTGAATCCAACCATCCCCTTCAGGAACAACGTCTAAATGGCCTAATGCTACAACATAATCTTCTCCTTGCCCATACTCTGCGTATCCAACATAACCATCTAAGTTAACTGTATGAAATCCTAATTTCTTTGCAGTATTTAAAGCATATTCTAGTGATTTAGCTACACCTTCTCCAAAAGGCATACCAGGTTTTGGTTCACTGTCTACGCTCTTTATTTTAACGATTTCTTGAGTAGACTTAATAATATCCTCTTTCATATCATCAATCAATTTATTTAACTCCATGTTAATTCTCCTTCCATATCTACTTTAGTGGATTAATTTACATATATAATCTACCTCAAGTATAACATATAATCTTATTATATTTAATTATGGAACGTAATTCACCCTCTTCTGGATAAATATCTTAAAAACAATTAAGAGCCATAACGGCCCTTATCTTATATTTTACTATTATTATGTCTTAATTCAAATAATATATACTATATATTATTTAATAAGCATAATAAACACTGATTAATTTCTTCTCATTTTAATTTCCCAAATCTACTAAAAGGACTAATTACGATTCTTGCTTTTCCCATTATATTATCCTCATCTATAAATGGTTGTTCCCAATATCTTGCATCTTTAGAATTTGCTCTATTGTCTCCAAGAAAAAAGTAGCTATCTTCTGGTATTTTAAATTTTATTCCTGCTTTCCCA
>NZ_JBNMNU010000221.1:0-6224 GCF_051278035.1 Clostridium sp. | reverse complement strand
GCAGTTCTAATTATAGTTCCCATATTTCCAGGGTCTTGAATTTTATCAGCTAGCACATAAAATCCATCCTCATATCTAATCTCTACCAGCTTATTTCTAACTATAGCAATAATACCTTGTGGATGCTCTGTATCGCAAATACTTTTAAATAAGCTATCACTGACACTATACACTTTAGTATTCTTCTGTAGCTTGTTCTTCACAGAGGATTTTTCATATTTAAATTCTCCACTATCACTTATAATTATCTGTGCCACTTCAAAATCAGAATCTAATGCCTCTTCTGCAAATCTAAAGCCCTCAACTAAAAACATATTGCTATCTTTTCTATATTTTTTCTCTTTTAATTTTTTAATTTCTTTAATTAATAAATTGTCCTTGCTAATAATATATTCCAACTGAATACCCCTTATTTAACTAGATTTTCTAATTTATTTAGTTCTTCAATATTGCCTATAGCAACAATAACATCACCTATTTCAATAATATTATCAGCAGATGGAGAAATATCAATATCATTATTTCTTTTTATAGCCATTACATTTATGCCATATCGAGCTCTTATATTAAGTTCCCTAAGAGTCTTATTATGCCATTCTTCAGGGCTAACAACTTCAGCTATACTGTAGTCTGGAGATAATTCTATATAATCTAATATATTTGATGACACTAAATTATGAGCAACTCGTACACCCATATCTCGCTCTGGAAAAACCACTCTATCTGCACCTATTTTGTATAATACTTTAGCATGTAACTCGTTGGTTGCTTTTGTAATTACATATTTCACTCCGAGTTCCTTAACTAATAGTGTTGCTAAAATACTAGCTTGAATATTAGAGCCAATACTAATAACTGCACAATCAAAATTACGAATACCAAGAGCTCTTAAGCTATTTTCATCATTTGCATCAACTTGAACTGCATGAGTCACTCTATCCGAGATATTTTGAACTGTCTCTTCATCAAAATCAACTGCTAGAACGTCATTTCCCGAAGAATATAATGTTTCAGCAACAGACATTCCGAATCTTCCAAGGCCAATAACAATAAACTGTCTTTTACTCATTAACTCCACCCCTATCCAATTAGAATTTTGCCCTCAGGATATTTTATATTCCCAGATTTAAATTTTTTATTAGCCAATGCAAGTATTATAGTTAGTGGTCCTACTCTCCCCGCATACATGGTAAGAATTATTATTATCTTCCCGCCAATTGTTAGATTCGTAGTTAACCCTAAACTTAATCCTACTGTAGCAAATGCCGAAGTAGCTTCATAAAATAAATGTTCAAAGGGAACTCCTCCCTGCTCTGTTATAGATAATATCATGGTAACGGCTATAACAATCGTTATGGAAATAGCAGCTATTGCAAAAGCTCTATACACAAGATGCTTATTTATTCGTCTTTTAAATATTTCTGTATCTTCACGTCCGCGAGCCACTGATACTACAGTCATAAAAAGTACCACCATAGTAGCTGTCTTTATTCCACCGGCAGTGGAACCAGGCGATCCACCAATAAACATTAATATAATTGTTAGAAATTTGCCTGCCGTAGTCATATCAACCGTTGAAATAGAATTAAATCCAGCTGTCCTTGGAGTAATCGATGCAAAAATTGAAGATAAAAACTTACCCTTGATAGACATCCCTTGCATAGTGGAAGGATTGTTCATTTCAAATAGATACATAAATATTGCTCCTCCAACGATTAACACAAGCGTCGTATAAATAACCACTTTAGAATGAAGTGACAACCTTTTAATTGATGTACAGTTATAGATTTCTACCCAAACGTAGAATCCTAGGCCACCCACTACTACTAAAGCTGAAACTGTAAGTATTATTACAGCATTATCAGCAAAACCTGTAAGACTATTAAAATCCCCCATCAAATCAAACCCAGCATTACAAAAAGCAGAAATTGCATGGAATACACTATAATAAATTCCTTTTGCTATACCAAACCTCGGGATAAATTGTGTGGAAAATAGCACTGCACCAGTTATCTCAACAGAAAATGTGAATAACAATATGTATTTAGCCATTTTCACTATGCCCTGTAAGGAATTTGAATTCATAGCCTCTTGCATTACTAGTCTTTCCTTTAAGGTTATTCTCTTTCCTAAAAGTAAAAAAACGAGTGTGGTAACCGACATAAACCCTAGCCCACCTATTTCTATAAGTGACATTATCACTGTTTTACCGAAATAAGACCAGTATGTACCCGTATCTACAATTACTAGACCAGTAACACACACAGATGACGTAGATGTAAATATTGCATCTATGAAAGGTGTAGCTTCACCACTTACAGCTGCCATAGGTAATGTGAGCAGTGTCGCTCCTATGAGTATTATTGCAGCAAAACCTATTGCAAGTATCTGAACAGGAGTATAGATGGTTTTTCTTTTAAGAGCTTTAATAGTTGACGCCAAATTAATCACCTCTAATTTTTACCAATAGCATTATATTGCTAATTATACCACTTACCCTGTTTTTGTCAAAATGCAAGAAAAAATGTAGCCTAAAGGCTACATTTATAAATATTTCTTAAGCTTGTAATTGTTTTTTAGCAACTGCTACTAATTCAGCAAAAGCTTTTGGATCATTTATTGCAATTTCTGAAAGCATCTTTCTGTTAATATCTACACCTGCAAGTTTCATTCCATTCATAAATCTCGAATATGAAAGATCACTTAACCTTGTAGCTGCATTAATTCTAGCTATCCAAAGAGATCTGAAATCTCTTTTCTTTAATCTTCTTCCGATATAAGCGTTTCTAAGTCCTCTCATTACTGCTTCATTAGCTGTTTTAAATAACTTGCTTCTTCCACCGTAGTAACCTTTTGCAAGCTTTAATACTTTTTTATGATTTTTACGAGAGTTTACTGCCCTCTTAATTCTTGCCATTTAATATACCTCCTAAGCACCATTCAATTATAAGTATGGTAACAGTTTCTTCATTGCTTTTACTTGAGTTGTTGATACGTATGTTGTTTTTCTAAGGTTTCTTTTTCTTTTAGGGCTTTTCTTTGTTAATATGTGGCTTGTAAAAGCTTTTGCTCTTTTAAGCTTGCCCGTTCCTGTTTTCTTAAATCTTTTTGCTGCGCCTCTATGTGTTTTCATTTTAGGCATGATAAAATTCCTCCTCTCGGTTATGCTCTTTTAGGAGCTAATATCATTATCATATTTCTTCCCTCTTGTCTTGCTGCTTTTTCAACAATATATATATCGCCGATTTTTTCTACAAAAGATCTTAATATCTTATGTCCTACTTTTGAGTTTTCAATTTCTCTGCCTCTAAATCTTACTGTTATTTTTACCTTATCTTCATCCAGTAAGAATTTTTTAGCATTGCTAGCCTTAATTGCGATATCATGGTCTTCTATTGTTGCACTCAATCGTATTTCTTTAAGATTAACAACCTTTTGTTTCTTTTTTGCTTCTTTTTCTTTTTTCTGTTGTTCATAGACAAACTTACCATAATCCATTATTCTACATACTGGTGGTTTTGCTGTAGGGGACATCATAACCAAGTCTAGGTCCTTTTCTTCTGCAAGAATTAAAGCATCCTTGGTGTTTAAAATACCCAATGCAGATCCATCCGGTCCTAGTACTCTTATTTCTTTGGCCCTTATTTCTTCATTCATCATGAAATCTTTACTTTTACTAATAGTTTTCACCTCCTAAGTTTTTTGAAAGATTTAAATATTTAGATAATAAAAAGGACGGCAAATGCCGTCCTTCATAGTAACAAATTCAAATTACTAATTAACCTAACTAGCAAAGCTGTTAGGTGAGAAACGGCTGTTTCTTCTTGTGATACAGAATTATATTATGTTATTTCACTATTTCTCATATCGTTATTCACAACAATTTATATTATACTATTTAAATATTAGCATGTCAATACTTTTCTTGTTTATTAATACATAAACATAGAACATTTAACTGTTACACCATCATACCTTTTTTTATATTTTCACAGGCTGAACACTTGTCACAATAATATACTCTATTAACAAAGACCTTACTTATCGTTTGTAATAATTCCTTGTTCTTACAGTGATCTACGCAATGTATTATTATTTTTCTAGGAGCACTAGTTATTATGGTGCTAATTATAAGTTCTTCTTGATTTTCTTTTGAATCAAATTCAACACCCGGTAGCTCCATAATCATATTTCCCATTAAATCATTTCCTTCTGAATCTCTTAAATAATAATCTCCGTTTTTCCCAATTATTATATTAATTTCATCTACCTTGCTCTCCTGAACTTCTACAAAGTATTTTAAAAGATTTACAAACTCATCATATTCTTTTTCTACCATATACGATTCTACAACTTTATCAACTATACACTCTAAATCTTGTCTTAGCGCCTTTATCCTGAATGTCAAAAACCCATTTACATTAATTTCATTATTTTCTTCTATTAATTTATTTATTTTATCAATAACAATGTTTTTCCTATTCATATAATACACCATATTAGGTCCGGAGATTGAACCCTCACTTAGCAAGCCTTCAATAATTTTAGGTTCAACTTGTTTTATTTCATCATTCCCCAAAAAGAAATATGTTTCTGCTAAAAAACTACCCATTCCACTTTTACAGAATTCCTTTATTACTAATTTATATAGCATATTAGCAACATGTAAATTAAATGTTTTTATATTACTAGTGCTTATGTTATCATCGCTACAAAAGAATTTTATAAAGTGTGTATTTTCTATTATGCACTCCGATATTCCAATAATTACTTTTTTATTTTCAAAGCACTCTTTAATGTCTTTAATCTCATCCATAATGCATTCCATACTGCTATTATATACAAGAGTTAATAAAAGCATCTTGCACACTCCTTTCTCATAAAATAGTATGTGTGTAATACTTACGTATATGCAAAATAGATATAACAATTATCGACATATTGCAAAACACCATAGTTTTATGATATAAAGTACTAAACAGGTTGTTTTAAAAAAAAATTAAAAAGGGGTACGATGATGAAAACTGTTATTGTTGATTTTAGAATTCATAATGAAGAAAAATCGCATCTAATTTTCAATGGATATAATGTGCTCCTATGCCCACCTAGCAATCTCTTAGATGAGGCCGTATGTGGTCACCCCGATATGCTTATGTATATTGACGAAAATAGCATTATAGTTCATAAAGACATGGACACAGACTTCATACAAACATTAGCTGCACTAAATTATAAAATTTATAAAACAACTGCATCACTGCAAAGTAAATATCCACAGAATGTACTTGTCAATTTGTTCTGCCTAGGTAACCTCTTTGTTCACTCTATTAATTTTACCGATACTAAACTTTTGTCACTATTAAAATCCAAAAAATTTATAAATGTAAAACAAGGTTATACAAAATGCTCTACTTGCGTTGTCACAAACCAAGCAGTCATAACTAGCGACACTTCTATTGCCAAATCTTTATTTTCGGAAAAAATAGATGTTTTATTAATTCCCCCTGGCGATATTATCCTTCCGGGAATGAACTACGGTTTTATTGGTGGTGCAACAGGGCTTGTTGAAAATGACGTGTTAGCCTTTTATGGCCACTTAGATCACTATTTATATGGTAAAGATGTATTAAGTTTTTTAAAAAAGCACAAGGTAGAACCTATGTTTTTAAGAAATGGAAAACTAATTGATAGAGGAAGTATTTTTAGAATCTAATCTACGACTTTTTTCTTATTGGATGCCACAACGAAAAGGATATGTTGCTGGAATGCTTTCACTGCACCAAGTAATTCTAAAATTTTTTTTTTGCATCTGCTAAAAAATTCAAACTCGCTATCGCTCAAACATGAATTTTTCTTTACGCATCTGCAAATAAAATAAATTAAGAATTGCTAAGGCTTGTTCAAATGCATTCTGCTCAACATATCCTTTTGTTAGCATCCAACAAGAAAAAATACCTGATTTTCAGAATAATAAAAACGATGGAGAAAAAAAAACAGTAATATTTATAGAAGTATAGCTAAACATCATTTAGCTGTTATTATAAAATAAAAAAAAGTAGCCTATCTACTGAAATATCAGCATTTAGACTACTTTTTACTGTTTTGGAGGCGCCACCCGGATTTGAACCGGGGAATAAAGGTTTTGCAGACCTTGACCTTACCGCTTGGCTATAGCGCCATTATTGAAATTGTGGAGCGGAAGACGAGATTCGAACTCGCGACGT
>NZ_JBNMNU010000220.1:0-6246 GCF_051278035.1 Clostridium sp. | reverse complement strand
CATTACATACTATTTAGTCTTACGACTAAAATTTACTTTATTTACTAAAGTAATTAACTGGTTTAGCAAAATATTATTTTGCTATCTTTACCTATTTCTCTGTTTAATTTTCAAAGACCAATTTGTTATTTGCTTTCGTCAATTGCTGACGACTTCTACTATAATACTAGATGTTTCCTTATCTGTCAACAAGTTTCTAAAATTTATTTTCATTTAAAATCTAGTTGGATAATAATAAACATTTAACTTAATTCGCCACCGCTTTGCGACGACAAGGAATATTCTATCACATAAATATGAGCATAATCTCATGGTATATGCCTTCTATCTAAATTAGATTCACATTACTACATATAAGTATATATAACTCAATATATCACATCACGATACGCATGGTTCAAATTTAATTCCTAATAATCGGATGCCAAAGCTCCACAGTAGTTCCTTCTCCATATATGCTATTGTACTTCAGCCCAAACCCCTCTCCATAAGTCAATTTTATTTTTTCATTTACATTAAAAATACCATATCCAATCACAGTACTTGAAGTAGTTTTCCCCATAAGCATTTCATTAATTTGTATTAGTTTCTCTTCCTTTATTCCTATACCGTTATCTTGAACAATAAAATAAATTTTCTCATCTTTAATTTCACCACTTATTCTAATGTATCCAGAACCTAAATTGAAAAGGCTTATGAAAAAAACTGAAGAAGGAGATTTTGATGTAGTTTTTAATAGTAAATATAATGATGAGATTGGTGAACTTGGAAACGCCTTTAATAAAATGTAAAATACTTATTTCTGCTTTTCTTTTCATTTTAGCTTCAATTTGAACTAAATTGACTAATTTTTTAATCTCTCTTACCATAGATTGGTTTGACTATGGACCTCGTAAAAAATATAGCCAAAATCTCAGCAATAAGCCGGGTAATAATTGCAATAATGATAGAGTAATATGCCAAGGAGTTTATAACCTTTAAACTTTCATTTAAGGTGAATACCTCCACAGTTTTCCAACCAGTATAGGTTGAAGCACTATGAATTATTACATAATCCATATCCTTAATTCTCTTAATTGAAATTTCATCACTTGAGTTCTCTATCCAGTCATCTTTTATCCTATATACTATTTCATTAACCGGAGAATATACTATTTCTCCATTACTATCTACAATATATACAAACCCTGTCTTAGCTGGTTTAGCATTTTCTATTACACTTTTAATAATATCTAGCTTCATGTCTATAAGAATTACACCAATGCACTTTCCAATTTTTTTGTTAATTATAGCTTTTGACATTGATACTACCTCATCGGCACTGTATTGAAAGATATTATTAATGTTTCTACCCACAGGTTTACTAAAAAGATGCATGGTATCAGGGTTTTCCGAAGCCAAAACGTACCAATTTTCATTTGTAAGAGGGTCTCTTGAGTTCCTACCCATAACATCACTTATAAAAATATCATTTTTATTAACTACAACTATACCAGCTATTTCAGGATGAAAAGTGGTATAGCTATATATAGCCTTTGATACCTCTTCCTCAACAACTTTTAAATCTACATCAATTTTAGAAATATCACTATTTAGAAATTTTAAAACTCTCGGGTCTTGCGATAAAAAATTAATTATGTTTTCTGTATCCTTTATATAAAAATCTATATTGTTACTAATTTGTTTTGCCATCTGCTTTACATTTTCATCTTGTTGGTCGGTAATTGAATTTTTATATAACAAATTGCCTAAAATTGAGATCGTAATAATTGGAATTAAAATTACTAAGGAGAAATAAAAAGTAAGTTTACTTCCTATAATTTATTTAAGAATTTAACACTAAAATTTTTCATTTTACTCCTCCTTCATGTTAAATTAACTACACTAATATCATAATCCATATTTACACAATATAAAAGCACCCTTTATAAATTACTAGGGTGCTTTTATACATCTTATCTATATTAATTTTAATTAAGGGGCGTTATAACTTGATTTTCAATTGTCTTTTCACTTGATTTAGAAACAAAAGTTTTTCTTTTACCATTTCTAATTACAATGACTCTTTGCAGAGCAATAAATATGAAAAGCAACATTCCTACTGCTATTTTGGTCCACCAAGAGTTAAGAGTTCCTTGAAACATTATTAGATTTTGAATAACTCCAGTAGTAAGTACCCCAAACATAGGTCCTATAGCAGAACCGACTCCACCGGTTAATAAAACTCCACCGATTACACAGGCCGCTATGGCATCCATTTCCATACCATTACAATGAAGTCCATATCCTGAAAGAGTATATATTGTGAAAAGAAGTCCTCCAAGCGCCGAACAAAATCCTGAAAATGTATAAACTAATATTTTAGTTTTTGAAACAGGGAGACCCATAAGCATTGCCGAATTTTCATTTCCACCAATAGCATATATTGTTCTTCCAAACTTAGTATATTTTAATATATACGTTGCTGCAGCAACAACTATTAAACTTACCACAACATTTGCTGAAATATGGCTTCCGAACCCAATTGGTATCCTTAGACTAGATATACTTGTAAAAACCGGATTTTTTATTGTAATACTATTGATGCTTATTAAATAACTTGAGCCTCTAGCGAAAAACATACCGGCCAAAGTAACAATCCAAGGATGAAGCTTAAATTTTTGAATCAAAAACCCTTGAACCGTTCCAAAAATCATACCTACAAATAACACAAAAACTATGACTACAATTGGATTCACTCCTTTTTTAAGTAAATCAGCAGCAATCATGCTTACAAACGCAACCATAGCTCCAACAGAGAAATCTATCCCTCCCGTTAGTATTGCAACCGTTTCTCCCACGGCCACAACTATAAGATATGCATTATCAATAAATAAATTAGCAAATACTTGAGGTGTAAAAAAGTTATCATAACTTATTGACCCAATTGCAAATAGTATTGTGAATAATATTATAGTGGCATAAATTAAAACGTTGGATTGTTTAATTCCAAATAGAGAAAAAATTGCAACCTTCTTTTTCATACTTTTGCCACCTTCTTTTTCTTAAGTCTTTGAAATAAACTATTTCCCTTTAACATCTTTCTAAATATTGGAGACTGAATGAGAACAACCGTTATAACAACAATTGCTTTAACTACAAGTGTAACCTCCGGCGGAACTCCGATAGAATATATAGTTGTAGTAAGGCTTTGTATAAATAGTGCCCCTACAACAGTTCCTCCCAAATAAAATCTTCCACCTGACATGGATGTACCACCTATAACTACTGCGAGTATTGCATCAAGTTCTAACCACAGCCCCCCATTGTTAGCATCTGCACTTTTTATATTTGAACATATTATGATTCCTGCGAGTCCTGCAAGTAAACCACATATAGCATAAAGTGAAAAAAACACTTTAGTCGAATTTATTCCTGAAAATCTACTTGCTTCTCTATTAACACCTATTGCCTCGACAAATAGTCCGAGAGAAGTTTTTCTCATGATAAAATATATTATAAATATAACAGCTATGGCAATGTATACTGATATAGGTATTAGTAAATATCCAGTACCTATGTAAATAAAAGCTTCATTTGTAAAAGTAAGTATCTTGCCATCAGTTATTAATTGCGCTATCCCCCTACCTACAATATACAGAATTAATGTAGCAACCATTGGTTGTACCCCAATATATGTAACTAAAAGTCCATTCCACATGCCGCAAAGTAGTCCAGCGAGGAGTCCAGCACAAACAGCCATAATTACGGGGCCACCATTTACTATTACAGTAGCTGAAACACAGGCACTTATTGCAATTACAGATCCTACTGAAATATCAATTCCTTGAACTGCAATTACAATTGTCATTCCAAGGGATATAAGAATAAGTGGAGATGCTCTGTTTAATATATCTATTATACTTCCAAATAAATGCCCATCTCTCATTTCTATTTTTAAGAACGCAGGGTTTACAATAAAATTTATAAAAATAATACAAATCAAACACATCAACGGCCAAAACATTGCCATATTATAAAATTTCATAAGACTATTCTCATGCTTAGTTTTTTCCATAACTTATACCTTCCCCCGCAATAGTTTCCATAATGGTTTGTTCCTGTATTTCTTCACCTATTAATTCTCTAATAATCATCCTATCCCGTAGCACTAGTACCCTATCGCAGCATCTTACCATTTCCTGAAGCTCAGATGATATAAATATAATTGTCATCCCCTCAGACGCGAGTCTAATTACAAGTTTCATTATTTCACTTTTTGCACCTATATCAATTCCTCTCGTAGGCTCATCTAGAATTAAAATCTTAGGATTTGTTGCAAGCCATCTTGCGAGTATTGCCTTTTGTTGGTTTCCTCCACTTAAATTATCAATCCTTTTTTCAATACTAGGTGTAGATATTTTTAATAACTTTACATACTTTTCTGAAATTTCTTGTTGTTTTTTCATTGGCAAATATTTAAAAATCCCCATGCTCGATTGAAGTGCTAATATTATATTCTCTCTAATTGATAATTCACCAATTATTCCTTCAACCTTCCTGTCTTCAGGACAAAACCCAAAACCTTCTTTAATAGCTTTAAGTGGGTTAATATAAGAATACACCTTGCCACGGATACTTATTGTTCCATGATCAGCTTTATCAATACCAAATATTAGTTTTGCAGTTTCAGTTCTTCCAGATCCGAGTAGCCCTGCAAATCCTAGAATCTCTCCTGGCTTTATATCTATATCGAAAGGTTCTATTGTACCTCTTTTTCCTAATTTACATGCCTTCACATAATTACCCTCAATTGGTTTAATTCTTACTTCTTTAAGCTTTTTATCTGTCCTCTCAATATCGTTAAATTCTTTGCCTACCATTTTAGATATTAAATCAATTCGAGAGAGCTTGCTTGCTTCATAAGTTCCAATAAATTCACCATTTCTTAGTACAGTTATTCTATCAGATATTTGATATACTTGATCCAAAAAGTGAGTGACAAAAACAATTGACATACCATCGTCTTTCAATTTTCTCATGGCCTTGAACAGTTCTTTTACTTCATTACTATCTAAACTTGAAGTAGGCTCGTCTAATATAAGTATCCCTCTTGAAATATCAACTGCGCGTGCAATTGCGACCATTTGCTGTATTGCCACTGAATAAGAAGACAATAATTTTTTTACATCTATTTTTAGATTAAGTCTCTCTTCTAATAAATTTTTAGCGTTTTTATTTATTGTATCCCAATCAATTAAGCCCCTTTTCATTGGCTCACGACCTATATATATATTTTCAGCCACAGTTAAATTTAAACATAAGTTAACCTCTTGATAAACAGTACTAATGCCATGTTTTTGAGCAGCCCCTGTGGAAGTAATTCTAATTTCTTTACCTCTCAAAAATATTTTTCCCTCGTCAATTTGGTGCACTCCAGTAAGGACTTTAATCAAGGTTGATTTCCCCGCTCCATTTTCGCCCATAAGTGTATGAATTTCACCCTTTTTAAGTTGAAAATCAACGGATGAAAGAGCTATTACACCTGGAAATGTCTTGCATATTCCGAGCACATCTAAAACTATATTACTGTCAGCCATGAGACGTTCCCTCCTTTAAGAATTTAAATAACATGATTTTTTATAACATAAGGGGCATACAAACAAATAACCATACTTACTTGTTATTTATTTAAATGCCCCTAATATTTAATGAATTAATATTTACGTTCAGGTAATGCCGCTGTAGCTTCTTCAGCTCCTACAAAAACACCCTCTTCTGATTTTATCCATTTATCTACTGTCTTACCTGCTACTAAATCTTTTGCAACTTGAGCAAGTTGTGGTCCAAGGAGCGGATTACATTCAACTATACAGTTGGTTTTGCCTTCTGACATTGCAGTAAATGCATCTTTGATTCCATCAATTGAAACTATAATTATGTCTTCTCCTGGTTTTAGACCATATTCTTCAATTGCTTGAATAGCGCCCATTGCCATATCATCATTATGAGCATATAAAACTTCAATATTCTTTCCATCTGATTTTAAGAAAGCTTCCATAACTTCCTTACCTTTTGCACGAGTAAAATCACCAGTTTGTGATTTTATAATTTTAAGTCCAGGGAAATCTTTTATTCCTTCTTTAAATCCAGCCATACGATCTACTTGTGCACTGATCCCACTGTTCCTTGAAGCTCAACTATATTTACTTCACCGTCTTTACCGTATTTATCAGTTAAAAACTTAGCAGCATTTTTTCCTTCTAA
>NZ_JBNMNU010000219.1:0-6267 GCF_051278035.1 Clostridium sp. | reverse complement strand
GAAGTAAAAATGAAATCTTTGATCAGATTAAGAATGAGTACTCATGATGCACATTATGGTGGGAATTTAGTGGATGGAGCAAAAATGCTTCAATTATTTGGGGATGTAGCCACAGAACTTTTAATTTTAAACGATGGTGATGAAGGGTTATTCAAAGCATATGATGCAATAGAATTTTTAGCTCCAGTTTATGCAGGCGATTTTATAGAAGCTGTTGGAGAAATAGTAACTGTAGGAAATTCATCAAGAAAAATGATTTTTGAAGCAAGAAAGGTAATAGTACCAAGACCAGATATAAATGATTCAGCTTGTGATTTATTAGAGGAGCCTATAGTAGTTTGCAGGGCAAGTGGAACTTGCGTAGTACCTAAAGATAAGAAAAGGAAATAGTACTTTAATGTAAACCTTATCATATTTTAAAGCTACAAATGATAAATAACTAATGAATAAATTAAGAGTATTAATAATGGTCATTCATCATAGATGTATTTAAGGAGGTAATTACATGGAAAAATTAATAATTACTGCAGCTATATGTGGAGCAGAAGTTACAAAAGAACATAATCCAAATGTACCTTATACAGTTTTAGAAATAGCAACAGAAGCTGAAAAAGCATATGATGCAGGAGCTAGTATCATTCATTTGCACGTACGGAGAGATGATGGAACATCTACTCAAGATAGAGAAAGATTTAAAGCTTGTATTGAAGCTATAAAAACTAGATGTCCGGATGCAATTGTTCAACCTTCTACAGGGGGAGCAGTTGGTATGAGTAATACAGAAAGATTACAACCAGTTGATCTTAGGCCTGAAATGGCTACGTTAGATGCGGGTACTTGTAATTTTGGTGGAGACGACGTATTTGTAAACACTGAAAATACTATTAAAGAATTTGGTAAAAAGATGATTGAACTTTCCGTAAAACCAGAAATTGAAGTTTTTGATAAGGGCATGATAGATATGGCTATAAGACTTCAAAAGAAGGGTTTTATAAAGTCTCCAATGCATTTCAATTTTGTTATGGGTGTGAATGGAGGAATATCAGCTACTCCAAGAGATTTAGTGTTCATGGAGGGGAGTATTCCTTGTGGAAGCACTTTCACTGTATCGGGTATTGGTAGAAGCGAATTCCAAATGGCTGCTATGGCTATTGTTATGGGTGGACATGTAAGAGTTGGATTTGAAGATAATGTGTATATTGAAAAAGGAGTTCCGGCTAAATCAAATGCAGAACTTGTAGAAAGAGTAGTTAGAATTGCTAAGGAGCTTGGTAGAGAAATTGCCACTCCAAAGGAAGCAAGAGCAATATTAGGTTTATAGGCATTGTTATATTCCTAGAGGAGTATAAGGAGGTAAAATTAATGAATAAGATTACATCTTTAGAAAAAGTAAGATATTTACTTAAAGACGGTATGTCGATAATGATAGGTGGGTTTTTAGCCTGCGGAACACCTGAAAAGTTGATAAATTTAATAATAGAAACAAATGTTAAAAATTTAACTATAATAGCAAATGATACAAGCTTCGTGGATAGAGGTATAGGCAAACTTATAGTAAGTGGTCAAGTTAAAAAAGTTATAGCTTCTCATATAGGAACAAATGCTGAAACTGGAAGACTTATGACAGAAGGTAAAATGGAAGTAGAGCTTGTGCCACAAGGAACACTAATCGAAAGAATAAGATCCGCGGGAGCTGGTCTTGGTGGAGTGCTTACGCCTACAGGGGTGGGTACTATGGTGGAAGAAGGAAAGCAAAAACTTAACATAGAGGGAAAAGAATATTTACTAGAGCTTCCAATCAAAGCTGATTTAGCACTTGTTTATGCAAGTGTTGTGGATGAAATTGGAAATGCAGTTTATTATGGAACAACAAGAAATTTTAATCCGATTATAGCTACTGCTGCAGAAGTTGTGATAGTAGAAGCTCAAAACGTTGTTAAAGTTGGGGAGATTGACCCAAATAATATTGTTACTCCAAGTGTATTGGTTGATTATATTATAAAGGGGGTTAACTAATATGGCTATGGATAGCAAGCTTGCAAAACAGGTTATTGCAAAAAGAATTGCCAAAGAATTAAAGGATGGACAACTTGTTAACTTAGGTATAGGGCTTCCAACATTAGTTGCAAATTATATTCCGGAAGGTATTCATGTTATTTTCCAATCAGAAAATGGTATGGTTGGTATGGGAGCGTCTCCAGCACAAGGAAACGAGAACAAGGATGTAACTAATGCAGGTGGACAATTTAGCACAATACTTCCTGGTGGAGCATTCTTTGACAGCGCAATGTCTTTCACCTTAATAAGAGGTGGACATGTTGATATGACTGTTCTTGGTGCGCTTGAAGTAGATCAAGAAGGAAACCTGGCTAATTGGATTGTACCAGGGAAAATGGTTCCAGGTATGGGCGGAGCAATGGATTTAGTAGTGGGTGCTAAAAAGGTTATTATTGCAATGCAACATACAGCTAAAGGGATTCCTAAAGTATTAAAGAGATGTGCATTACCTTTAACAGCAAAAGCACAAGTTAACCTTATAGTTACGGAACTTTGCGTAATGGAAGTTACGGGTAATGGACTTGTACTTATTGAAATTCATAAAGATACAACAGTTGAAGAAGTTAAATCACTTACTGGGGCAGAACTCATCATATCAAAAAATCTAAAAATAATGGATATATAATAGGAGGAATACATGATAAATAAAGGATGTAAATACGGAACTCACAGGGTGCTTGAACCAAAAGGTGTATTGCCACAACCAGCAACTAAAATCTCAAATGATATGAATATATTTGATAATGAAATTTTAATTGATGTTCAGGCTTTAAACATAGACTCAGCTAGCTTTACTCAGATAGAGGAAGAAGCAGGGCATGACCTTGAAAAAATAAAAGCTAAAATCACCGAAATTGTTGCTTCAAGAGGAAAGATGCAAAATCCTGTAACAGGGTCGGGTGGAATGCTTATCGGTAAAGTTGCGAAAATAGGAGAAGCATTGAAGGATAGAAATTTAAAAGTCGGAGATAAAATAGCTTCCCTAGTTTCACTATCATTAACTCCTTTAAGAATAGATGAAATTATAGAAATTAAACCAGACATCGATAGAGTTGTAATAAAAGGGAAAGCCATTTTGTTTGAAAGTGGATTATATTCAAGACTTCCAAAAGATATGAGTGAAAATTTAGCACTAGCAGCATTAGACGTTGCAGGAGCGCCTGCTCAAGTTGCTAAACTTGTTAAATCAGGTCAATCAGTTCTTTTACTAGGTGCGGCAGGTAAATCAGGGATGCTTTCCTGCTATGAAGCAGTTAAGAGAGTAGGGCCAACAGGAAACGTTATAGGTCTTGTAAGAAACGAGGAAGAGGCAACAAGGCTCGCAAGATTAGGATTAAGAATGCAAATAATTATTGGAGATGCTAGAAACGCTATTGATGTAATGAATAGTACTCTGGCACACAACAATGGATGTGAAGTAGATGTAGCGATAAACATAGTTAACATTCCAAATACTGAAATGTCAACAATTTTACCTGTGAAAAATGACGGGACAGTTTACTTTTTTTCAATGGCTACAAGTTTTACAAAAGCAGCACTTGGTGCTGAAGGTGTAGGTAAAGATATTGCTATGATTGTAGGAAATGGGTATACTAAAGGTCATGCTGAGATAACTCTTGAAGTGCTTAGAGAAAATGAAACATTAAGAAAAGTGTTTGAAGAATTATACGTTTAATGACACTGTAGGTGTGGATTCAGCAAAAAAAATTAAAATGGAGGGATTAACATGAAGGTTAATAGAAGATTTGAATTATTTAAAGGTGTAACAGACGAAGAGTGGAACGACTGGGAATGGCAAGTTAAAAATAGAATCGAAACGGTAGAGGAACTAAAAAAATACATACCATTAACTGAAGTAGAAGAAGAAGGAGCTAGAAAATGCGTTCAAACATTAAGAATGGCAATAACTCCTTACTACCTTTCATTGATAGATATAAATGATCCACATGATCCAATAAGAAAGCAAGCTATACCAACAGGGCTTGAATTACATCAGGCGAATGCTGATTTATTAGACCCACTACACGAAGATTCAGATTCTCCAGTGCCAGGGCTCACTCATAGATACCCAGATAGAGTATTACTATTAATAACTGATCAGTGTTCAATGTACTGCAGACACTGTACAAGAAGAAGATTTGCTGGACAAAACGATAATGATATGCCAATGGAAAGAATAGATAAAGCGATTGATTATATCAGAGAGACTCCAGAGGTTAGAGATGTATTATTATCAGGTGGAGATTGCCTCCTTGTTTCAGATGATAAATTAGAATATATTATCAAAAGATTAAGAGAAATTCCACACATTGAAATAATAAGACTTGGTTCAAGAGTACCGGTAGTTCTTCCACAAAGGATAACTCCAAAACTCGTTGATATGTTAAAGAAATATCACCCAATTTGGTTAAATACCCACTTTAATCATCCAAATGAAATAACAGAAGAAGCAAAGCTTGCTTGCGCTCGAATGGCGGATGCAGGAATACCTCTAGGAAACCAATCAGTCCTTTTAAGAGGAGTTAATGATTGCACACATATAATGATGGAGCTTGTTCATGAGCTTGTTAAAATGAGAGTTAGACCATACTACATCTATCAATGTGACCTTTCAATGGGACTTGAACACTTTAGAACACCAGTATCTAAAGGAATAGAAATTATGGAAGGGTTAAGAGGTCATACTTCAGGATTCTGTATACCAACATTCGTTGTTGATGCTCCGGGTGGTGGTGGAAAAATTCCAGTAATGCCAGCATATATTATATCTCAAAGTCCTGAAAAAGTAGTGCTTAGAAACTTTGAAGGAGTTATAACTTCTTATGAACAACCAACTAACTATACATCAGACTGCCACTGCGCCGTATGCGAAGGGAAGAAAGCGGTTCATAAGGTAGGAGTATCAGGTATATTAAATGGTCAACAAATGTCTATGGAACCAGTTGGACTTGAGAGAACTTTAAGAGGAAATCACGAATAAAATGAAAAATATCCACAATAGGCCTACGATTTTAGAAATGATTCGAAAATATGACAGTATTTCTATCATAGGAATGAGTAAAAATGTAGGAAAAACAACCACTTTAAATCATATATTGAGAGAAGCCAGAGGGAGAATATCCCTTGGCCTTACCTCTATAGGAAGAGACGGAGAAGAGCGCGACCTAGTAACTGCAACGGAAAAACCTAAAATTTATATAGAAAAGGGAACTATAATTGCTACTGCAAAACAATGCCTATTTAATAGTGATATCACTAGGGAGATTTTAAAAACTACTGGTTTTAATACTCCTATGGGAGAAATAATTATATGCAGAGCATTAAGTGACGGATATGTGGATTTAGGCGGTCCATCCGTAAATTATTATATGACTTCAATATGTGATGAACTTAAGAGGTTTGGAAGTCAGCTAGTAATTGTTGATGGTGCCCTTAATAGAAAAACCTTCGCTTCCCCATCAATTACTGACGCTACAATTTTATCAACTGGAGCAGCACTGTCAAGAAGTATGATTAAGGTTATAGAAGAAACCAGGCATACGGCCCAACTACTATCCTTAGAAAATGAAAACGATATGACCATATTAAAGCCCGCCAGGGAAATTTTGAACGGTGGCAGAATAGGGATTATTCGCAGAGATAATACTATAAAAATGCTAGATGTACTTACAGCATTAGGATCTTCTAAGGAAATTGTTGGGGTTTTAGATGGAAATACAACCTGTGTAGTTATTAAGGGTGTAGTTTCAGATAAACTTTTAGAAGAAATTATGGCGTCTACAAATCAGTATAAAGGAGTTGTTTTCCTAGTTCAAGATGGAACAAAGCTGTTTTTAACTAGGGACACTCTTTATAAATTTCAGAAGCAAGGTGGAATATTAAAAACAATAAATAAAATAAATATAGTATGTGTTACATCCAATCCAAAATCACCTTATGGGTATGAATTTGATAAGCATAAGTTTTTAGATGGACTTAGGAATAATTTAAATGTACCTGTATTTGATGTGATCGGAGGGGAGTAAAATTAAATTTTTAGATGAGCAGCAGAGAGATCAAATTGGATTTTCTTTTGTTATGGACAAACTTGGTATAATTACTTCTTATGGCCTTAGCGAAACAAGAAATATTAAGCCATTTAAATCTTCACAAATAAATCAATTAACCCATGAATTAAATGGCATAGAAAATATAATTAAATCAATGAAT
>NZ_JBNMNU010000218.1:0-6308 GCF_051278035.1 Clostridium sp. | reverse complement strand
GGAATTATGTCCAATTAGAGGATTATTTATTCATTCATATAATTAATAAAATATTATGTGTTTATTTATTAACTCCCTTTCCAGAATCAGTAACATTATCTAATACGGATGGGTAAGGTTCAAAAAAAGTTTGATTTATAAGATTTTTTTCTTCAAAACGTACCGCATTTGATTTTATAACATAAAGTGGTACACTAAACGGAACTTTACTCCCTCTATACTGTTCTATTGCATCTAAAATAAATTCTTTCTCCCTATGTGTTAGCTTATCTGAAAAATATCCCATAGACCTTGTAAGTACATTTATATTAGAAGTATATCTTGGTAACTTATTTAGTGCTAGTATAAGATTTTTTTCATATTCCGCATAAACGTCTTTCACACTTAATTCACCATTATTTCCTAATATTTGGCCAAGTATTTTCAATTGCTTTTGATTGTAAGCCATAAAAAGAAGCTTGTTTGTACTATGAAATTCCACCAAATCTTCTATATATCTAGTTTCTTTTATCACTCTAAAATTCTTCATAATATATAGTTTTGTTAAAAAATGCTGCCTGATATTATAGTTTCTAACCCTACCCTCGTCTTCCACAGGCAAATTCGGAAACTTTAAAAGAACGCTCTCACCAAACAATCCACTCCCCTTAACTGAAGTAGACCCCTTTTCTGTGCCCTTATAAATTTTAACATCTTTTATTCCACAAGAAGGGGATCTACTCTTTAGGATAAACCCATCCACTTTTGGGAGATTCAAAAGAAATTCTTCTCCGAATTCAGTCATTTCACGCCCTAATTCCCTTTCACTTTTATGTTGTATAAGTTTTACAGGAGTATCTTCACTAGCTTTTATAAGTCTTATAGCTTCCCTTGGTGTTTTTAGTCCTATTTGAACCTCTGGGCATACATTTATAATTTCCACAAACCCCTTTAAATTTTCTACCAAATTGCAACTATCCATCTGACCATCATATCTACATTTTTCAAATCCTAAACAACTACTAACTACAATTACTGGTTTTACTCTATTTATTCTTTCATTATATGAAGTTTTCATATAAACCACCCTTTCTAGATTTTAGCTTCTTTTTTTTAATATATTTTCAATATTCAATGATAATTTGTGTTTACCTCTTTTTTAGGATGCACTACAATGTTCTTTTTAAATCATAAAAATAACTCACATTATTAAAATTGACTCTTTTAGATTTTTTTATAGTATAATCGTAAATATGAATCTACATAGTATAATATATACTTGAAAGGAGTTTATAATGCCAATATATGGATTGTCAAATGATTTAGTATTCCCAGACCCTTCACTTTCAGAGCAGGATGGGCTCTTAGCAATTAATGGAGACCTAACCCCACAGAGACTGCTTCTTGCATACTCAACTGGAATATTTCCATGGTTTTCAGATGAAGAACCTATACTTTGGTGGTCTCCAGACCCACGATTTATTGTTTACCCAAAGGATGTTAAAATTTCTCACTCTATGAAAAAAACACTTAAGAAGAAACGGTTCAGGGTATCTTTTGATACTTGTTTTAGAGATGTTATATCTAATT
The DNA here is from genome assembly GCF_051278035.1 of Clostridium sp. Classification (GTDB taxonomy): domain Bacteria; phylum Bacillota; class Clostridia; order Clostridiales; family Clostridiaceae; genus Clostridium_AD. The sequence goes on along the minus strand of NZ_JBNMNU010000218.1, from coordinate 4,739 downwards.
GTTCTAATATCAGAAAAGATACAGGGACTTGGATCACAGATGAAATGATTGAGGCGTACTGCAAGCTTCATAAGCTCGGTTTTGCTCATTCTGTAGAGACCTTCTACGAAGATAAATTGGTTGGTGGTTTGTACGGTGTGAGCATTGGAAAATGTTTTTTTGGTGAATCAATGTTTTCAACTATGGACAATGCATCGAAGGTAGCCTTTATTACTCTTAGTAAGGTATTAGAGGAAAAAGACTTTAACCTGATTGACTGCCAAGTTCATACAAATCATCTAGAAAGTTTAGGAGGAGTTTTCATATCTAGAAAAGATTTTTTATCACTTTTAAAAAAGGGTATTTCCATAGCACCTTTAAAGTTGTATTTTTAAATTACATAGTAAGAAAATTATCCTAATGACTAATGTCATTAGGATGATTTTTTTATTATTACTCTGACTAATTTTCAACTTCGAATCCTAATTTACCCAATCCACACAAAGTACAAACCCACTCTGTCTATTACTAAGTAAAATATTCAATTATTGCCTCTGGGAAATTTTCTTTTATGAGTTTGGATATATAGACTCTAATGTTTTCACTATCTGGTTTCTTATAAACATACTTAAACTTTCCATAAGGTCCCCATTTTAATAATCGCTTCTCTTCATCTAAATCAAGCACAGTATTTGTAAATCTTTGAACTATAAGTTCCTTTGCAGATTTAGTAAATCTATGTTGGATAAGTTCAAAGCTCATTTCTTCATTATACCCCTGTAATGCTACTTTTAGCGTTTCAAATAATTCCTTATACTCTTCTTTCCAATTGTCATATATCATAATGGGTGCAATTATAAACCCTATTGGGTATCCAGCAAGAGCAATTTTTTTAACTGCTGCTATTCTTTCATTAAAACTACAAGTGTTGTGTTCAAAGTTACTTATTACATAACGCGAGTTTAAAGTAAATCTAAACTTTGTATGCTTATTATGTTTTAGTTTTAAAAATTCATCAACATCATCAAATTTAGTTACAAGCCTAAGTCTTCCATTAGAACTTCTACCAAAATATTCTATGCATTTTGCTAAATTTCCACTTAAGTGCTCAAGAGCTACGGGATCAGTTATGCTTGCGCATTCAAAGCTTGTGATATTCGGCTTGTTATCATCTATATATTTCTGAATAACTTCTAAAATATCTTCTATGTTCAGAAAAATCTTCATAAAAGGTTTTTCACCTTGAGTTGTCTGGAGATAGCAATATTCACAATTGGCAGGACAAGAACTGGATAGCGAAAATTGGTAATCTGCAGACGGCCTACAACTTACCAATTTTTTTTGACCATTTACTGTAAAAAGTACAGTTTTTTTAGCAATAGCATAATTTTTTCCAGGTGACCCACCCTCTATTACTACTTTTTTAGAATTAACTATAGGCACATTTGAATTTTCTAAATACTCTATAACTTTTTTTGCTGAATCATATTTGTGAATTTTGGGATCTATATAAGCAATATCTGGTATAAACAACTTCATTATTTTCACCTCATAGGTATTATTATATTAAATAAAGTTATTTATACATATATTAAATTTTAAAATACCTATCTAACATTATACTTATTAATTACTTTGTTTTTTAACTTTATGCCCAGTGTTTCCCCAATAAATCTATCAATTATGTCATCTTTAGTAGATTTACCCTCTACAAACACATTATATCTTTTGCAAAGTTTGCTTAGATCGCTCTTACTTATATCACAAGTTTTAACAAATTTTTTTGCCGTTTTAACACTAGTCATAACCATTATACGTTTATACATTTCGTCATTAGTCATAGATACACCTCTAATCTTTTATTTATAGCAACATTATACTATATTAAATAACGTCAACTCGTCAACTTTAATTAATCTAATTAACCATTATTTTTCCTTTTATCATCATGCAATACTTGATCAATTACAATTACCATAGCTAAGATAAACGCATAATTTTCTTCTTCATTGATGTCAATTTGGTAGGTATCTCCAAATGAAAGCCACTTTTTGTTTATTTGTGCAACCACGCTGCCATTTTTAATTATTGAAAAATCATGAGCAAAAATATCTCCTTCAATTTCATAATCGCCCATATTACTCTCTATATTGAACTTATTGCTAAAGAAAGTAAATTGCTTTTTCACTTTTGCAGCGTAGTTTCCGTTTAGATATATACTATACTCAGGAAGTAATTTAAATAATTTTTGCTCAATAAATACAATCTCATTGTTATAGGCGTCATAGATCCTTAACTTATTTCCTATTGAAAATATCTTCCCCTCTACTTTAAACACGTCATTACCATAGACATCCATAATGCTAAACTTATCGCCTATTGAAAATATTTTTTCTTTAACATAAAAATTCATTTGGACTCCCCCACCCAGTTATTCATTTTAATTTTACAAGAATATAGAATTCGAAATTATTTGATTGAAATTTATCGTTTGAAGTGTTCATATCAACTGATATATTAGAAAATATGATTTTAATCTTAACTTTATCATTTCCATCCTCAAAGGACATTTCCTCTTGGGTTAAACTCTGATCATTTTCACTATTTTGATTATTTCCATGTTTATCAATAAGTTCGCTTGCAAAATCCATTAAATCTCTTTCATAAATATCTTTTTTATCTTTAGTTATTTTTAATGTGCTTGATTCATTATCAAAGTTTACGCCAAATGTTTTATTTTCTGGAGTCTGCGGTCTATTATTCCTTGAAACAAAGAGATAGTCGTATCCACTAATATCTATTGGTTCCGATGATCCAAAAGAATTAAAATAATAATACTCGTAGTCTCTTTGATAATTTTCTTCATTATACTTCACTCCGAGTGTCCTCTCCATATCTGTAATTTCAAAGTCTTGTGGCAATGCTTTAACATCTCTTAGAGTGTGATTTCTATCAAAGTAATTAATTATACTAGTTATATGCCTTTCATCCTCAACTGTTACCTCAGATTCGGCTTTAACTACTTTGTTATTTAAAATCATGTTATTTCTAACAAATATTTTATTTAGTCTCTTATTTTGGCTGTATTTTGAAATTGAATAGCTACTTAGAGGTCCAAATACAGATATAAAAGTTATTAACGCAAGGGATATTGGAAGAATTATATTTCTTATTTTTTTGGTGCTTGCGAAGTATATCATAACTAAAAATACCCATATACCAAGTGCAACGACAAAATACCTGTTCTCGGTTACCCCGTAAGCTTTAATCCTAATTCCTATAGAAATAAACATCATGACTATCAGTGGAAGTATCAACTTTGGAAAATACTTCATGTATTTCCTTGGCCAAGTCTTTGCACCGAGTAGTGGTGAGATGAAAAATAGCACAGCTGCACTTATTGCAGAATACCAAAGCACAAGATGTGATACGAGTCCCTCTGGCCACTGACCTGTAATAACTATCTTTGTAAAATATATATATAGTATTATAGTATATACAGAAATAAGTGGCATCATAATATACAATACAAGTACATTTAAAAGGCGAGAATAGTCGTTTAAAGTTAATACTTCATTTTTAATTGGTAGACCTGCAAGGAAAAATGTTGGTGCAAATATACCCGAAACCACAAGAAAGGTGTAGTAATAAAGTTCACCTCTAATATTAATTCCTAAAAGCTTATCAATTGTAAAAAGAATTGCGGCTAGTCCTAGGTATAAAACTAGTGAATATAAAACGGTGGTAAAAAATCTAGTAAAGATCGTAATAACATAAAACTCAAAGTCATCACTCTTTGGTAAATATGATATAAAAAGAAAAATCAAATATAAAATAAGGCTAAAACCAATATATCTTGACATTGAAACCATTTCTATGTCCTTTAGAAGAAAGTAATAGTAAAGAATTAAAAGTAGTGTACCTCCTAAATAAGATGCATAAAGTGATACCTTCTTGTAATTATCTAGTCTTTCGAAGAAAAGTTTGATGGATACCGAAAGTGGAATCCCAAGTGCAATTACCATAGTTACTCTGCCAAGGGTTTCTAAAAGATCACCACTCGCATCTGGTCTTATTTCAGAACTATAAATAAGAAGTAAAACACATATCGTTGAAACACCTATAGTTAGTGGGAATCTTTCAAGACTGTTTTCAATTCCTTTTAATAAATCTTTAAATATTTTTTTCATTTCAATCCCCCTTCTTTTAATTCACTTATTTCTTTATCCTTTTGTTCTATCATTCTTTCATATTTCGATTCCATTTCAATCCAGTTTCGATTCAACAGATTTATTAAAGAAGCCATTTCATCGGAACTACCAGCTATACGATTAAATAGCAAAAGATTTAAAGCTAGCACCTCAGGGATTTCCTTATGCGAATATCTCAGTTGATGATCAATTTCTCCATAGCCTTCCTCAAATATTGTTCTCACCTGGATTTCTGCTATAACCTTTTTACTTGTTGGGAAAAACTCTATTAAATAATGCACAGACCTATATCCAGATTTCCTAGAATGAATTTGAATATTTAGCTCCTCAAACCTTTTAGTGTCATCCCCTTCTCGAACGTTAGCAGTTATTTCAATAACTTTCCATGTACTGTAAATAAAATTGTGTATATCTTCCCAATCTTCCTTAAAAATATGTATTGCTCTAACTCCTATTAGATCATTTATTTCTTCTTTATAGTTTTCCATGGAGAACTTAAATTCCGGTCCGTATTTTTCTTTTCGTCCAGTGGTCTTTCTAATAATTTTT
>NZ_JBNMNU010000217.1:0-6336 GCF_051278035.1 Clostridium sp. | reverse complement strand
TCAACTGAATCTGGGGATTGTCTTACAACGTCTCCTATTGTCATATCCTTAGTTACTTTCATATTATCTACCTCGCTTTTTTAAATTTAAAATAATTGTACCATAATTAACTACTATTTAAAATATTTATTTAGTAATTAATTCTCATTCTCATTATAGTATATTTGATTCAAATTTACAAGTCCACTTATTAATTTTTAATACGCACTTGTAGACTTAAATTTATATACCTCATAATATTTATAATCCCCTATGTTGAAACAAACATACATAATACACAGGAATCCTTGTTAAATCTCTAGCTATTATATTTCCGCTACTACCATCGTTTGATCTCTTTTAGGTCCTACTGATACTATAGAAATTTTAGTTCCTGTAAACTCTGCTATTCTCTTCAAGTATATTTTTGCGTTTTCAGGAAGTTCTTCATAACTTCTTGCATCCGCTATACTCGCGTCCCATCCATCAAACTCTTCATATACTGGAACGCAACAAGCCAAATCCTCTAAACTCGCTGGGAAATAATCTATAATGCTTCCTTCAAATTTATATCCTACACATATTTTGATTTTTGCGAGTCCTGCTAAAGTATCTATTTTGGTTACAGCAAAGCTAGTAAGACCAGAAATTCTTGCTGATGTCTTTAATATAACAAGGTCAAGCCATCCGCATCTTCTTGCTCTACCTGTTGTTACACCAAATTCAAATCCTTTTTCGCGAATCCATTCTCCTACTTCATCATCAAGTTCTGTTGGAAATGGTCCTTTTCCTACTCTTGTAGTATATGCTTTGGCTATTCCTACAGCATTTGTTATCATAGTAGGGCCTATTCCTGTTCCAGTACAAACTCCTCCTGCAATAGTGTTAGATGAGGTTACAAAAGGATACGAACCATAATCTATATCAAGAAGAGTGCCTTGTGCTCCTTCAAATAAAACATTTTTACCAGATTTTATTGCATCATAAATTTTAACTGATATATCTTTTACAAAAGGTCTCATTCTTTCTGCATACTCTAAGTATTCCGCATATATTTTATCAAAATCAAGTGCTTCCCCACCCAAAACTTTTGTTATTATATCATTTTTCATTGATAAACTAGTTTTAAGTTTTTCTTTAAAGACATCTTTTTTAAGTAAGTCACATACTCTGATTCCACTTCTTTCAAACTTATCAGTGTAACATGGGCCTATACCTTTTTTTGTAGTTCCTATATCATTTTTACCTCTTGCTATTTCGTATAAATTATCTAACTCTCTATGATATGGCATTATAACCTGCGATCTATCACTAATAATTAATCTTTCTGGGTTTATGTTTTCACCTAGCTCTTTTAAGTAATCAATTTCTTCAAATAATGATTTTGGATCTATAACAACTCCATTACCTATTACATTTAATTTTTCTTTATATAATATTCCTGACGGTATTAAGTGCAGCTTATATTCCTTTTCTCCTACTACTACAGTATGACCTGCATTGTTTCCACCTTGGGATCTGACAACTAAGTCAGCTCCTTCAGCAAGATAATCTGTCATCTTACCTTTACCTTCATCGCCCCATTGGGCTCCTAAAACAATAAATGCTGACATATAAATTCCTCGCTTTCAATTAATTTTGCAATAAAATCTATTCACTATTAAAGTTAGAAATTTAATTGCATCTTAGGTTTACTTTCTTTTTAAATTATACGCGTTAACTGTTTAAATAACCAATTACAAGTTAAATAGTCATTTTCAATGTCGTTAAATCTTTTTAGTCTGACATCTCTGCTATGTTTCTTGCTACTACTACACCGGTTGTAGAAGCTTGCATTAGTCCTCTGGTTATTCCCGCGCCATCTCCTATGGTGTACAAATTACTGATAGATGTTTCAAACTTATCGTTTGTACTAATCTTACTAGAATAAAACTTAACTTCCACTCCATATAGTAATGTGTTCTTACTATAAAGTCCAGGTGCTATCTTGTCAAAAGCCTTTAAAGCTTCCACTATGGAGGTTAAATGCCTTTGTGGCAATACAAAACTTAAATCACCTGGAACCGCTGATTTAAGAGTAGGTACAGTAGTCGACTTCGCTAATCTATTATGATCTGTTCTGCTTCCCTTTAGTAGGTCTCCCAGTCTTTGAACCATTATGCCTCCACCAGTTAACATGTTACCTAGTTTAGCTATATATTTACCATAATCAATAGGTTGATTAAAAGGCTCCGTAAATGTAGTAGATACAAGCATTGCAAAGTTTGTATTAGTTGTTCTAAGTTTTTGATCTGAGTAACTGTGACCATTTACAACTGCAAGCTTATTGTCATCATAATATTCAGCTGAAACTACTCCACCTGGGTTCATACAGAAGGTTCTAACCTTACTGTCAAAGGTATCAGAATAATATACTAATTTTGCTTCGTATAGATCCTTTGTTAGATGGTCCATAACAGAATTAGGCACTTCCACTCGAAGTCCAATGTCTACCGCATTGTTAGTAACCACAATATTATGTTTTTTAGCCTCATTTGAAATCCATTCTGCTCCACCTCTACCCGGCGCTGCTACAACGTAATTTGCATTAACCTGAGCCACGCCTTCACTGCTTCTTAATAAGACTCCAGTAGCTTTATTATCTTCAACTAATATTTCTTCTACTTCACTAAGTTCAATAAACTCTGTATTTGTATTATCCATTAAATGATGGTACATAGATTTTAAAACTTCATAGGCAAGCTCTGTTCCTAAATGTCTTACAGGACATTCAATAAGACGAATGTTATGTTTGCTTGCTTCATATTTAATTTCTTCAACTTTATCATTATTCAGTCCATATACCTTTTCATTTGCTCCAAATTTTATATATATATCATCACAATATTCAATCAATTTTTTTGATTCATCTTCAGAAAAATATTCGAGAAGTCTTCCACCCACTTCAGGGCTTAGAGATAGCTTACCATCTGAAAAAGCACCCGCACCCGACCACCCAAATGTTATTCCACAGGGATTACACTTAACACATTTACCATTATCTCTAGCTGGACATTTTCTTTTCTCTATACTTCTTCCTTTATCAACTATAAGCACACTAAGTTCAGGTTTTTTATTAGAAATTTCTAGTGCCGTAAATATACCCGCAGGCCCGGCTCCTACAATAACTACATCGTAAAAATTTTTCATTTCACTGTTCCTCCTGTCTTCTTCGACTTAAAATAAATGTTATCCATGTTTTTATGCCTACTTAATAATATCAGAGCAGTTTAACTCAGTCAATACAAAATGCGAATATTAGTTAAATATTTGTATTAATAGTTCGTATATCTTCCGTAAAAATACACTTACTCATTTTAAATGAATAAGTGTATTTTTTATATTAGGTCATTTTACTTTTAATGATAATGATATATTTAATTTAAAATATTACTCATCCCACAGATTCTCTGTCAATTTCTCTATTTCTTTTTTTCGTTTCAAAGTTTCATATGTATTTATAGTTATGCACTCTGAGATATCTATAACCATTCCTTCCTCTACTGCTATTGGTAATTTTGCTTTACTTATATTAATCATTTTTCCATCTTTTAGTTCTACTACTGCATATTCTTCTTCAAACCTATCTATTATACCTATCATTTTAATCACCTTTTTAAAAGATTTTATTATATTTATTAATAAAACTCTTATAAATACTTATGTTGTCTAGCGAAAATATTCTTTCTGAAAATTTCCCCTCTTCTGTTTCCCTTAAAGCCTTATTCATGTCATACATTCTAGCATCCATTATATCTAAATGATGTAACATTTCCGCTTCTGGTATCATAGGCTTTTTAGGACTTCCATATTCCGCCTCATAATGATGAGATAATATCATATGTTGAAGTAACACAGCCACTTCCTTACTTGCTTTAACTTCAAGGCTTGCAGTCTCTATCATTTTAATCCCTTGGACAATATGACCTATTAGTTGCCCTTCCACTGTATAGGTGCTCACAATTCCAAGTTCACTGGCATCCATCTCGTATATTTTACCAATATCGTGAAGTATTATACCTGCATACAATAAATCCGTATTTAGAAAGGTGTATATTTCACTTAATTTTTCTCCTGCCTTAAGCATAGTTGTTGTGTGATATAAAAGACCTGATTTTACTGCATGATGGTTAGACTTCGCCGCTGGATAATACATTAACTTTTCTTCATTATCACTTAAAATGTTTGTAACTATATTTTGAATATCTATATTATTAATTTTAGATAAGTAGTTTAAAATATCATCATACATATTTTCTGGTGAATATGGAGCAACTGCTACATAATCCCCAATTTTAACTTCATCTTTTTCTTCCACAAGTCTTATGGATTCAATTTTTAATTGAAGTTTTCCCCTCCACTCATTTACACTACCTTTAATTTTTACTAAGGTATTTTGTTTAAACTTATTTTCTAACTCATCATTACACTCCCAAAGTTTTGCATTAATATCACCTGTGACATCCCCTAAATTAAAATCTAAATATTTATTGGAATTACTATTGTTGGGCACCTTACTATCTACAGATTTTATAATATAAAAACCTTCAACTCTGTCACCTTTTTTTATTTCACTTATTTTTTTCATTCCCATATTTATCTCCTTATATTATCTTAACCTTATTATATGTATATATATAATACACCTATAGTACCATATCCATACTACCTTATGTAGGTCCATATCAGGTGACTAATATACATGTTTTATTTTAAAAAAACATTCAGACTAAGAATAGCCTGAACCATTGCATTTTAGTTATACTAAATCAATTTCAATTCCAGCTGTAAATATATAAAAAGTTAATGGTAATTCTACTTAATATCTATACATATTTTTGTTTAGATGTAATCCATCTATATCCGTAAATGAATTAGTAGCAATCAAAATAATATCAATTATTGTCCATAATCCAAAGCCACCAAAGGTTAATAACATTAAAACTCCTGTACCTGTTTTCCCCACATAAAATCTGTGGATGCCAACGGGTCCAAGAAAAATTGATAGTAATAATGCAACTAGCCAATTCTTTTCACTTATATTCCTTACACCTGCGTTTTCCGAATTAATTAATAAATTAATTCCACAGGTCTTACAAAAATTTGATGTATCATCATTTTGGGACCCACAAATTGGACAGAACATTAAATCACCCATTTCCTATTATTTTATTCCAATAACATTTTATCATATGCATAAAAAATTTGATATATATTGAATTTATATGTTAAAAAAAATGGAGTGGCCTTTTAGTCACTCCATTCTATAAAGACATATCTTTAACACAATTAAGCTTTTTCATATACTCACTTTCAACAGAATCTATATCCTTTTCTTGTTGTTCTCTCTTTAATTTTTTAACAACATCTGTATCATTAATTTTTAAAATTGAATTTGGCCTAGCACTTCTAAAAAGATCTCCAACTATATTACCTATATATTCTTTAACTTCAGGGTTATCTAAAATATTTGCAATATCTACTGTATCTAGTTGTTTAACTTTATTTCCGTAATCCCTGTAAAACCTTAGTGCCTGCTTTATAAGTTTAGAATTATTAATACCCTTCTTCTCCATATTACTCACATAAGTAATTAAGTCTTTATCTGTTTCCTCTCCTAAGTTTGATGATACAGTTTTACGGAGTGCCCCCATAATTAATATCCTACTTCTGTAGTTGCAGCAACTTCTTTGTTTCCATCTAAGAATTCTATTACTAACAGTTCTTTATATCTTTCAGCAAATAGTATAGCATTAGCACATTGAGGATTTTTATTATCTATTAGCTTTGGCTCTGTTCGTATAAATTCATTTTGTAAGTATTCTAGTAGTATCTCAGCGGGCCCTCCTATTATTCTAATATCTTTACAAATATTAGGTTTAAAGGAACTGTTAATCGAACTTATTGATTTCTCTACATAAGGTCTTAACACTAGGTCCTTAATCTCTTGTAATACGGATGGTTCTCCAAACGGTAGTTCATTATCTTCTAAATATTCAATAGCATCTGATATATCATAATTACCGTCAGAACCTTCGGCAGAGTTAATTTTAGTAAGTATAGCTTCTATTGTGGGCTGGAAACCGTGTTGAGCAAAACTACTCGCCTTAGTCATTCCAAGTACCTTGTTACCAAATTCATCTTTTTCATATTTCCAATGAGATACATCTAATGTGCCACCACCAAAATCAAGTAGAAGCATTGGATAACTAAAGGTTTCCATAGTTTCAGCACTAAGTGTACCCCCTTGTTTAAATACTTGTACATCTAAAATTTCTATATCATATGTTTTACTATTTAATGTTATAGATTGTTTTT
>NZ_JBNMNU010000216.1:0-6339 GCF_051278035.1 Clostridium sp. | reverse complement strand
ATGTACAAGGGCTAGAGAGTGAGCTAGGATACTTTTCCTTAGAAGAGTTAGAATCTGTCCATGGTCCTCTTGGTTTAGCCATTGAACGAGATATGTCATTTAAACCAACATCATTCTCTACTATCAAAAATAATGAAAAAGTGAGCTAGTATGAATGATACACAGATAAATACATTAGCCTCTGCATTAGAGAATGATGACACAGTTGAATTTAAATATAAGAGTAGCTACTATGAGATCTTTGAATCTGCTAATGGTGGCTTTGTAGTTAATGTCTACTCTAGTAATGATAAGGATGAAGATGATGAATACATAGAAGCTAATCTTCTTGATGGCGGTACTTGCATAGGTACAGCTAGAGATGCGATAGGGTTCATGCTATGAGCTATCTAGTTCTAGTGCTTTGCCATAATGAAGTTCAATACATAAAGCCATTTAAATCTAAGCAAGAAGCCCAAGAAGAGGCTATCTTGCTTTCTAATGAATGGTATAACAAAGATGGTATCTTAGAGTGGACCCCTCATCAAATAGAAACAATACAAGAGATGAGAAGTTACTACAAATCAGAGTCTTATTTTAATAGTGGTGATTATGCTCATGTTCTGATAGAAGAGGCTATGTATTAAACTGTGTTAGCTCTCTTTCCTCTCCTTTCCCCCACATGAGGGGCTTCGCCCCTCCCCCCTATCCTCTATTAGAGAATAAGTTGGTTTGGTTGCTGGCTCTTAGGTGCTATCTTTTTTTCTTTTTCTATTTGTGGGTTATTCTTCTTTCCTCCTGGAATGCTGTCCAGGTCATCAAGTTAGCCGCTCCAAAGGAGGTAGGGAATTTGTTTTTCTACTTGTTGGGAATTCTATAGTAATTTAATACTATCATATAAATAGTAAGTATTAATTTATTTTTAAATGTACTGAGACCCTTAAAGATTTGTATATGAGGTGAAAAGTCATTGTTTGTAAAGGTAAGTAGTAATGGACTAGTAAGTGGTAAAGTTTAGAAGATGTTTCTATGCAGAGTACTTTAAGCGTAGTTTCAAAAGAGACAGTTGTATTGATGAAATTACTCATCTTAAATTATATCTATGTATATGATTTTAATTTTACATATGCTAGACTAAAATAATATAAGGAATAAAATGAAATATATACTTACAATAATAATGCTGTTTATGTTATCTGGCTGTGGCAGTACAGGAATCGTAAATGTTTCCCCTGGAATATATAAAATTCACAATGTAGACCCTTCTGGAATGTTTGGTAATAATGGTGCAGATTTACCAAGAAAGACATTGAAAGAAGCTCAAGCTTATGCAGATAGTCATGACAAAGTAATTGAACCAATATCAGAAAGAAAAATTTCTATGGCACCAGGAAGATTTGCTTCTTATGATTATACATTTAAACTATTTGATAAAAAAGAAGTTGAATTAATTAATGCTGGAATTCCAATATCATATGAGGGATTCAAAAAATATATAGATGAAAACAGCAATGACACTTTTGAAGGAATTTGGGAAGATGATACTGGTAAATACACATTTGGTCTTGTAAAAAGTTTTACAAATAAAAGATACAGCTATCAAGTGTTCATAATAGATACAAAATATGACAATTGGGAAGCTGGTGAAGTAAAAATCAATTTTTCATCATTAAGAGCTAATAAAATCACAACAGCAATGTATCAAATGCAAAATAAGAAAGAGATTCGTGTTCTAGGAGAGGCTCATGATGACTACATAAAACTTTCATCAAGAGCTTTAAAGGAAGATATTTTACTTTTAAAAATATACCCTTTAGAAAATGAAGAAAGTAACTATAAAGCCAATGGTTCTGGAACTGCATGGGCAATTACAGAGGATGGTGTTTTTATTACAAATGCACATGTTGTAAAAAATGCTAAAGAGATAAATATAGGATTTAAAGATATGAATCCATTACCTGCTAAAGTTTTACTATTGGACAAAAGAATGGATATTGCTATTTTAAAAGTTAATACTTCTAAAAAGTACAATCCTATACCGATCAATTTCAATAAAGCTTCAAATGGAAGTAAAATATTAACTCTAGGCTATCCACTAGCATTTACTCTCGGAGATGATATCAGAATAACAAATGGTATAATTAGCGCACAATCTGGAATTAATAAAGATATCTCTAGATACCAAATTACTGCCACTGTACAGCATGGTAATAGTGGTGGACCAATTATAGATAATAAAGCTAATGCAATTGGCATAGTAGTTTCAAAACTAAATAACAACTCTACACAAGCAGTAAACTTTGCTATAAAGTCTAGCTATATAAAGGTACTGTTAAACCAATTAAATATTAAGACAATCGGAGTAAATAAAGAAGACAAAAGTTCTTCAGATATCTTTGAAATGCATAAAAAATCTGTATTGCCAGTTTGGACTTTTAATAATTAGAACCTAAAAAAAGAATCTAAAATATTGGTCAGAAAATTATAGGAGTTTTTGAACTCTCACACTCCCTCTTATCTAGTTAGCTAATATTCAATTATCTCATATTAGCTATATTCTGTAATACAAAGCTACTCTTATAAGTATTTAAGTAACTTCTTCTATACTAACATGTGGAAAACCTTCTATAAACTAGACAATTATGCATCATTTTTTGCAATTAAGTCTTATTTTCTAAAATAACTTACAGGTTGCAGTCATAACCCTCTAATATATACAAAATAATATCTAGGTTATTGTGGAATAATTGACTTAAATTTTTTATAATTTTCACCGACTTCTTACAAAAAAGATTCTATATATTCTATATCATTCCTTCCATTTTCACCTTTTAAATAGCGTATATTTTTGTTTAATACTACATTCCTATTATTAAACAAAAAAATTACAACTTTCGAGTGAACACAAAAATTAGACATATGACTTTGTTTTTGTAACATATACTTTAGTAATAGAAATTCACTATGGAGTATAAAATGATTAAATTTATAAATCGAGAGCAACTATATAAACAAGTTTGGAGTGAGCCTTTTACTAAGTTGGCGCCTAAACATAATGTATCAGCAACAGATCTCAGAAAATTATGCAATAAATTCTCAATACCTGTTCCTAAATTTGGTCACTGGCAAAAGATAGCCTTTGGTAAGATAATAGGTATACCACCACTACAACGTTATAAATGTCTTAGTTTACGGGTTGAGAAGGAAGAATCTGTACATAAAATAAAAGATGTAACGCAAACTAAAAAATTAGAAAAGTCTATTGTACTGCCTATCAAGAAGCATAGAATTACTGTAAAACAAACATTAACAAGCCCACATTCTATTATTGCAAGAACTCGTGATAGATTAAAATCTCAAAAACCAGATGAGTACGGGATGATACATTCAGGAAATGATTGTGTAGATATCAGGATTTCTCCGGCTAATTACAAAAAAGTTCTTAGAGTGTTAGACGCTTTATTTAAATGGTTTGAAAAGAAAGGTTATGAAGTAGATGTATCTAGTAGGTATGGAACCTATATCAAAATAGATGAAGAAGAAATAGAAATTGCAGTAAAAGAAAAATCAACGGTTACAAAAACAACCCTAATAAATAATGGTTATTGGATACGTACAGAACGTGAATATACTCCAAGCGGAAAGATATCTTTACTAATTAAAAGTTATGCTAGTAATTCAAGAAGAACATGGTCAGCTGGAAAAATTTATACATTAGAAGAGCTTTTGCCAAGTTTTATAGATGGAATATTTGCCTATGCAGTTGCCAAAAAAGAGAATAGCATAAGAAGGGAAAGAGAAGAGCAGGAACGAGAAGAATTTCGTAATTTAAAAAAATATAACTTACACTGTGTAGAGTTAGAAAAAAATATGATAGAGCAGTTAGAAAAGCAAGCTAAAGATTGGAACTTTACTATGCAACTTCAAAGTTATATATTAGCTGTGGAAGCTAAAACTAAAAGACAAAATGAAAAAATACCTAGAGATACTCTAAAATGGTTAAAATGGGCGAAGCAACATCTAGATAAGACAAATCCATTAAAAGGTTCTCTACCGTCTTATACTGAGGCAAAAAAACTATTATGTATTAAAGATATTTAAATTTAAACATCTTTTGGATTAATAAACTTTTCTTTATTAAGTGTTTTTGTCCATAGTAATGAATCATGCCAGTCACTTTGAACTGCTGTACTAAAATTAACTTTATTTAGTAAAATTTCTCCCATTTGTAAAGAATAGGCATCTTCTTTAAAACATTGAGCATATCCTGTTGCTGTTTCATGAACAATAATACTATGCAACTTAACTTCTCTTTCTCCATTTTTAGTTATTGTTAAGTCTAATAATCTATCTATTATTACAAAAAAAACTCTACTAAATTGCTCAGCAGAAGGAGATACTGGAAGCTCAACCCATCTATCAGAATGATTTTTCATATCATTGATATATTCTTGATTATCTTTATTCCATATCGTTATTGAATGATCAAAACTATCGATTACATCTTTTATATTTAGCTTCATTAGGCCAAAGTCATATATCATTTGTCCATCGTCCAAATAATTTGACTCTAATAGCACTTCAATTTTGTAAGAATGTCCATGAATGGATGATCTGCATTTAACAGTACTACAAGATCTAACAACATGTGCATTCTCAAATTTAAATAATTTTCTTATTAACATAATTTACTCTTTTGCATAAATTCAATAACTGCATGCTCTAAAGCTTGATATAAACAAGTAATTGATGTATAATTGTATCATAATTAATAACTTATGTGGGGCTTAAACTGTAATGATAAATATAATATCTTCATGTACTAATAGTAAAAAACAAACTCCAAGCAAATCATTGCAAATTGAAAACTTTAATGATGACATGGACTTAGAAGATATTATAAGAATATGGAACAGTAATATAAAAGCAAAAGGAAGAACAGCCTTTAAAGCTACAGAATTATATAAAGGCGGTTCTTGGCAGGCTACTTTGGATACTAAGGAAAAATTATTTATAAAATATAAAACAGAGTTGTTTATAGCATCTGCAGGATATGGGCTAATACATGCTGAAGAAAAAATTCTACCTTATGACAGTACTTTCGCTTCATCCACCAAAAATAGCATTAATAAATTTAAAAATAATTCAAAGTTAAAAGCTAATATTAGATGGTGGAATTCTATAAATACATTCCCTATTACATCTTTTTCGCATGAAGCATATTTTTTTGTTATCTTACCACATAGCTATCTAATAGCAGCACAAGACATGATAGAAAGTTTAATAAAAATGTTTACTGATAAAGTATTTATTTTTATAGCGAATAATCATTCCCTTCCTCCATCTATGCAAAAGAATATCATTAAGTTTGACTCTAGATTTAATAGTTTTCAGGCAGGTGTCGTTTCTAATATGTTGCAACGGGCTGTATTATGGCTTTCAACTGAAATAGTTACAAAAGACATACCCCTTTCTCACACTATATTACAAGATCATATTGAAAAAGAAATGTTTAAATATAAAATTTATGTAATGCCTATCCGTACTAAACTTACTGAGCAAGAACTATATGAGAAAATTAAAATTATGATTCTAGAAAATCATATATCTAGTCCTTCAAAAGGACTAAGATTATTTAGAGATATGGGCTATGCTTGCGAACAAAAGCGTTTTGGTAAGTTATTTAAAGAAGTCAAAGGGATATTAAAATGAGTAGTCTAATTGTAAGAGCATTAAAAATAATACAAACAGAAAAGTATGAAGTGTTTTCATTTTTTCTTGAGGCAAAGGATATTTTAAAAATTGCAGATATTTCAAGAGTTCAAAGAGATAATGAAGGTAAACTAGTTGGTTTACAAAGAAATGAAGTTAAGAAGCATGTCAATGAAATCACTAAATATCTAGATAATGATGATGTCCTCTTCCCGAATGCAATTACCTTAGCTATTAATGAAGAGATACATTTTACTAAGATACGTGGTCCTAAAATTGATTCTGATAGATACTCCACTGCAGGTACTTTAGAAATACCTATAATGGATAATGGATTTAAGCCAGCATGGATTGTTGATGGACAACAGCGTGCTCTTGCACTCTCTAAATGTAATAAACCAAGATTGCCAATTCCAGTTACTGCATTTGTTGCAAAAGACTTGGAAGTACAACGCGAACAGTTTATTCGCATTAATAAGACTAGACCACTTCCTAAAGGCCTGATAGATGAACTATTACCAACTGTAACATCCGTTTTACCAGCAGATTTAAGTTCTAGGTTGATTCCATCCCGGATAACTGAAGTACTTAATTTTGAACCAAAATCACCTTTTTATGGATTAATAAAAAAAGCATCTACCGAAAATG
>NZ_JBNMNU010000215.1:0-6385 GCF_051278035.1 Clostridium sp. | reverse complement strand
ATTTTATCTATGTTCATATCAATTCCCCCTTATACCTTTATAGACTAATCTTTCGTCTAACAATACTACTTTGTCTTTATTAAATTATATACGCCATTAACATTATTTACAAATGTTAATGGCGTATATATATTCCTTTGCTAATCTTAAAGATACCATTCGGATAAATAAAAAAAAACATCTACTTATTGGTATGATTTTAGGATTTAGCACTAGTTTTCATGTTCTTTTAATAAAAGAATATACACAAAGTAAATCATTAATTTTAAAAGACATCGCAATTTATATAACCATAAATTGCGATGTCTTTTCTATCTACCTTAGATTATAAAAAATATAATTTTAAAGTTTACTTAGTGTTTAACATAGTAGGGCCAACTTTTGATGACGATACCCCACATATTGGCTATTAATTCATATTACCACTAATTTCTGAATTTTCACTTAATCCTCTATACTCCATACTTCCATGAATATAATCATCATTAAAAGTTGTTTTGTTATCAAGGTAATAACCACCTGAAGCTTGTGGACGATAGCTATAGGTATTTTGTTTATATTCAAATCTATCTCTATCAACATTATAAGTAATTGTAGTTTCTACTTCTACTTTATCACCAGCTCTTGGTGTATATATACCAAAATTAGAAAGAACACCCAATGTTGTACCGACAAGCCAACTTACTCCGAGTCCTAATAATCCCAACAATACAGTTAGCATATTTTGATCAGTTGTTGCTTCAAAACTGCTTACAATATGTGAATAAACCTTGTAATAAACAGCATATTTAACATCGCTCATAATAAATCTCTCCTTTATTTGTTTTATTTGTTTACATAATCCTTAATACTTGATTTGGATAGAATCAAACTATCCTTCAAACCATTCAACTTAATCAATACATTGATCGTTTTGTTAAATAATTTGGTTATAAAATTTAACTAACCGGCCGGATTGTTTCATCTTACAATATATAAAGAGGGTTTTAGGTTGAATATGTAAACCTGTATTTAAGATTTTTTAAAAATACATGTTTATGGGAGATATCACCACATAGCTCTCAAACTAAGATAATTCTATGAAAACAAAATCCCCCTATTTTTACAAATGGGGGGATTTTTAAATAGTAAAAAATCCCAATACAGATTAAATTATCTCTTGGGTCGCTGCAATTAATGACATTTCAGAAGGCGGAGACTTTCCTTCTGCCTCTCACAATATCACCTTCTATTAATATTTATGTTACATAAAAGAAGCTTATGGATAATTAACTATAATTTCTAAAATAATAAACATTTCCAGGTGCTTTTACCTACAATTCCATCAATCACTAATTTATTATTTCTCTGAAATTTCTTAACGGGGTATAGGTAGTAACGGAACCGAAAACGGCTATAATCATGTAAATAAATGGAATTAGAATTGAGACTATGTTTAACAATGTTGTTGAAATTCAAGAATACATTACTTATACCATCATATATATTTAATAATGCTTTAGGATGGAGATGTTATTTATGAAATTCAAATCAATAACAATGATACTAGAAATACTTTTATTTGTTGTTAGTGTGGCTGGATGTATAATGTTGTTTATGCAAATGGAATTACCAACAGCCATGTTAACAATAATTACAATGCTTTTAATTATTTGTAGCACTTTTGAATTTATAAAAACTCAAAAACTTCGAAAATTAGTATACCCCATAATTATAACTTATTTTTTGTAGGAATTCCTATTATTGGAAAATTTACAAGTAATGAAGTTTTCTTTCTGGGTTTTGCTGTATTAGGGTGTGTTATTACTATTATATTTGTTTATAAGGACTTAATAATAACCAACAAAGAAAAAGAATTACCACATTAAGAAAGATACTCAAGATTTTTTTGGTGCAGTCCTTTTTTATGTTTAAAATCAACACTATTCTTAAACATGACCAAAATTTAAATACCAATTCCACCACCGATAAAAATATATTTGATGATTGCTTATACATAAATAATGAGCTATCACCAGATATATTTTTTTAATATAGTTCATAAAAGTGTACCTTTTTAAACGGTATATAGAGCGTTCAATATATTTGGTTTTTATATTTTTGAACGTTCATATTAAATAATTGGTATTATCAAACGCTTGCTGTGAACACGTTAGGCTTATTGTAACCATATATTCACATGCTTATAGCCGATTACTGTTCCATTACTACCTATACGCCGGCTTACAACTCCATATAAAATAAAATAGTTGAAATTGTGTTTCTTATACAATGAATCCAAAAAATAACCCAAAAAGCAGAGAAGTTCTTTTTTTTATAAATTAAATATGAATATGCTAATAATAATCCTATTATAAAGCCATAAAAAATATATAAATAACTATAACTATGTGAAAATCCGAATATTAACGATGAAATTATAGCAATGATAATATTTTTTTCTTTAAAAATCTTAATAGAACTTAAAATTTCAATAATTCCATATTGAAAAATAAATGTTTCTACTATAGGACCTATTATAGAGGCAACTATAATAGTTGAAAGCAAGGATGCCTCCTTTATACTATCTGCTCCTCCCATTTGCCCTATGTATTTCTCATACAGATAAAATAGTGGTATAAATGGTATTATAACTAAACCTGTAACTAATACCATAATAATAATGAATTTCAAAGTAGATAACCCTTGAAAATAATTATTAATGTTTTTATAAATCCTTCTCATTATGTATTCCTCCTGATTGAACCTTCCTTAAATATAACATATATTCCATTTAAAAGCCTTGCGGTTTTAAACGGTAAAAAGCATACAACATAATAAGATGTTATCTTGAACCCAAAAAACATTTAGATCAAATGGTTTTTTTTAGTCTTGAACAACTTATATTTATCAATGCTCTATTGTTATTAGTGAATGTAATCCGCCTTAATACGTACAAATATTGCAAAGAGCACCATGTGAAGAACTTAGTGTTACTTTCACTATTAGCAGCGTTTTTTTAAATACTCTTCATTAAATCAAAAAACCTTCCTCCTTCTCCATATATATAAGTTAAAACCCCAAAGGAGGAAACACACTATGAACAAAACTCAAATAATAAAATCACTCACCACAGGTGCTCTACTATCCTACAAAAGATACAACACCCTCCCCTCTGTAACAATAGCTCAATCTATTTTAGAAACTGGCTGGCTAAAATATGTTAAAGGAAATAATATATTTGGAATCAAATGGACAAATGGCTGCGGATACGAATCTCAGGACTTCACAACTCATGAATATATAAAAGGAGTAAAAACCTTTATGGTATGCAAGTTTAGAAAGTATGATTCAATAACTGACAGCTTACTTGATCATGGAGAACTTTTAAGTATTGGTAGATACCGCGTTGTGATAGCGTCTAAGGACTACAAGGAGGCCAGCCATAATCTTTATAGATGCGGCTACTGCAGTGACTCTCAGTACCCCCAAAAGCTCATATCCATAATCGAACAAAACAAGCTTTATCTTTATGATCCTGTTCTTCGTGGCAAAACCCCTAATAATACATTAGAAAATATAAAGTATCTTCAAAGCGCTTTAAATAAAATGAAGATTAAAGATATTAATAATACTGCATTAGTAGTAGATGGAGCTAACGGTAATCTTACTACTGGGGCCGTTAAAAAGTTTCAGGAGATAGTAGGAATTGTTGCTGACGGGTTATATGGTCCAGCGACATTAAGTGCTATAGAAATCATTATGAAAAAGCCCACTACAAGTATTAATGGTAGTTCTAATAAGATAGTTACACGGTACCTTCAATATAGAGTTAAATCCAGTATTGATGGCATTTATGGACCTGCAACTGAGAGATGTATTAGAGAATATCAAAAAAATAATAAATTAGTAGCTGATGGAATTATAGGAAAAAACACCTGGCAAAGCTTACTCTCATAAAAAATTAAATAAAAAAACATTCCACCAAACCTTAGTGGAATGTTTTTATTATGCTACGTCAAATGTACTAACATCAGTAGTAACTACTACTTTTTCATTTATCATCTTATTTTTGCTAAATATACTACCGCATTCCATATAGGGCTGAAAACATGCCCTATACTCCACTTGGTGTAATTATAGCTCCTTTTACTGCACTTACAAAGTTTTTAAAAGCATTAGTAGTTGAAGTTTGTTTTTGGAAAAAAACTTTTCCTACTTTTAATGAATTGATAATATCGTCCATACTTCCTATGTGATCTTCATGTACATGAGTTCCAATTACGACATCAAGAGATTTAACCCCTTGTAATATATTTTTTACTCCCAGCCTAAAAGTTTTTTTTCTAAAGCTTCAAAATCATAAGTTCTCTGGTCATAGTTATTAAATGCAGCCTCTTTTATTTGAGGATAATAATTTTCTTCAATAGCTTTAATTACCCAACCTACTATATTATTTATTTTACCTTGGCTATCTGAAATTTTATACTTTGCTTTTATTAATTCTATATTTCCATTTGCAACATCTAAAATTTTTCTAGCTTCAATTGGTGTAACATCCTCTGAAAATATGTTTTGTACCTCTAAAATGTCTGAATCATTATCACTATCTATCGCGAGTTCCTCACACTTTGATGACTTAATTGAAAATCTAAGAGCTGTAACTTTATTCCCAGTCTTAACTTCCTCGTATTTAAACTTAATATCAGAATTATTATTTATTTCTACATGTGCTGGCTCTAATGCAAACCGCCTAAAATCAGAATATTTTTTATAACTTTTAGGGCATTGAAGCTTATCTCTAAGTACATCAAGATTGTCTATTCTCCACCCAGTGTCCTCATAGCTCTTTAAATAATAATAAAATCTTTTGCTATAAATACAACTAAAATTTAATGTATATTTAATGTGATAGTAAATCCTTTTTTTAACTTCAAGAAACATAGTTTTAAGTTCACTATCAATTTTTAGTAGAATTTTCCCTTCTTTATTTTTATAATGTATTTTAGAGAACCATGGATAATATATTTCTTCATTCTTTTCTTTATCTACTATTGAAAAACCCTTACCCTCAAAGGATTTTACTGCTTTCTTTAAATCACCGTAAATATTGTTCTTATCTTTAATATTATATAGCATTTTATATTTATTAATATCGATACTATATTCAACATTATGATCATCCTGAATTTGAGTAAATAACATATCCAAAATATCGTTTTGACGTGATGTTAAAGTAAATCTAGCTTCTATCACCGTGTCAGGTCTAACTGCTATTAGATCACCCTTTTTCTTCATATGTAATCCCCCTGTACAACCTTATTAACAATATTTTACCAAATGTTAAGGTGAAATACAATCACTAAATTCACCTTAAAAACAACGGTCATTTACTCACCTTAACAGTCATTTACTCACCTTTCAACGGTCATTTACTCACCCCACTACAGTCATTTACTCACCCCTTAACGGTCAATCTCTCACCTTTCAACAGTCATTTACTCACCTTTTGTAGCTGACAGGCGTTGGTATGAGAGTGATTAGAACACCCCTACTATACTTACTATACTGTTACTATACTTGTTACTATACAACAACTGCTGCTTTAACGGTCATTTACTCACCTTTCTCTTTTTTAAGTGATTTATTACTTATATTTTCTAATAATGTTATTATGCTATTAACGCTTCTTATCCAAATATGTTATCCCATTTAGAATAAGAAATATTGGACATTAGAGAAAGTACAGTAGTTTTGAAATAAAGTTTTTTAAAAAAGAAGACCAGGCATATATTACCTAGCCTAGTCTTCTTTGAATTGCTAAAAATTCTTATTTTTCATAATGTGTCTTACATTGAGCTATTTCAATCTGTTCATCTTCAATGCGGTATACCAAACGATTTTCACCATCAATTTTTCTACTCCAAAAACCCTGTAACTCATATTTTAATGGTTCGGGTTTTCCAATACCAGTATATCCGTTGCAATCTATATCTTTAAGAAGTTGATTAATTTTCTTTAATGTCCTCTTATCCTGTGACTGCCACTCAACATAATCACTCCAAGCCTCATCAGACCATACTTTCTTCATCTTCTACCTCAACAATATCGTGTGTTGTACCTTTTTTTTGATTAAGTTGATTGATAGATTTCTTCAAGTGTTCCATATTAGATTCATTATAAAACGTTTCACTTGCAGTAATTTCAAAAGGTATTTTACGTTCTCTGACAACTGCTTTTGCAAAAATAGTAAATGCGGTTGTCATGTTCATACCAAAATCTGAAAAAAGGATTTCTGCTTGTTTCTTTAATTCTTCATCAATACGAATATTAACTGTTTTTAGAGCCATAGTATCACTCCTTTCATTACATTATATACATTGTATAACAAAAAGTTGATTTTGTA
>NZ_JBNMNU010000214.1:0-6475 GCF_051278035.1 Clostridium sp. | reverse complement strand
CAAGAGTTATAATATCTTTTTGGGTAAATAAAATCTTACTCATTTTCCACCATCCTATCTATATATAAATTATACAAAAAAAGCACCTATAATCCAAACACTTTTTTTTCAAGTGTCCTTCCTATAGGTACCAGTTTAAAATTAACAGGTTGTTTTTAATATAAGGATATGGAATAAGCTAATTGTCCATTTACTTATAGTATATCAAAAGACCTAATTTAATCATGCAAATAAAAAAAAAATAGTAAAACCCCATGGATTAGCTTCACGTATTCCATGGGGTTTTCTAATTAAAAATACTTTATGATAAATAGGGGACATATTTGTGGATAAGTATGCTATCTTATCATAAAATTGTGGGCAAATTATTTGTAATATGCAAACACATCTTCTATTGAATTTATCCCGAAATTTTGTGGAAGCGGAAGATCTTTTAAATCTTTTCCTACAAATCTACCATCTACAAAATATTCAACACCACCAAAGTTCTCAAACCACATAAGGATTTTATCAATAAATGGAGTTTTAACTTCGGCCAATTCGCAAAAACTCTTAATAATGCATAGTCCATATGAAAAATCCTCTTGAAAGTATCTTGAATTAAAATCTGGAATATACCCGTTTTCTGTTTTTATAAGTGGAGACAGTACATTCTTAAGCGCAGGCTTATTGCTAATTTGCGCAGTCATTTGCTGGGGCGAATCTGCCCCGAAATACTTCTTTACAAAACCAACCTTTTTCAAATCAATAGTCCCTAACTTAAGACACAAATTCTGTAACTCTTCATCAGTAGCTATTAACATTTGTGAACAGTCATCCGTCCACTCGTTATAAAATTGAATCATATTTTCAAAATATACTCCTTCTTTATAATGGTGAAAGATTCCATGAAGTCTTGCAGTATGAAGAATTGGATTGCCTGGTGTAAGCGCAACTTCTAGAAAATTTTCTAGTGGATTGCACTTGACGTTAATTATGTATTCCAATACCTTGCATACTTCTGATGTATTACCAGCGGGGATAGCACCTATAAAAAGTTCTTCTTTCTTTCCCAAGTCATACACAGATTTTCCATACTCCTTTAATCTAGCAATACCATGAACCCTCTGAAAACCGAATATTGTACAGCCGTTTTCAATAAGTTCGCTGCAATAGAATTCTCCACCACCATTACCGGGCATCATGCCAATCCAAGCTCCTTTTTTTAGAAAAGGCTTTATTAACTGAATCGTTTTGCTAAATATATTAGATGGAAGTGTGGATATAATAATGTCAGCACCACTTACTACTTCCTCTGGGTTACTAGATATCACATCTACCCTTCCTGTGTGTTCAATTGTTCCATCATTATCACAAACCTCAATAATATGGTTCCACTCATCTGGTCTGGAAGTCAATAATCGAACAGAAATATCCTTATTACTTCCGATGTCTCCCATTAAAAGTGTACCTATATTTCCACCACCTAAAATACATATATTCATTCTTTATCCTCCTAAATATATTTATTTTTTATAGTTTGTTTTCTCCCCAATATGTTATTAAAAGCTAAATCGGTATTATCCCAAACACCATTTATAGCTATAAATTTAGGGTTATTTTTTGAATCATGTTATTAGTATTATACCATATAAGTTCAAATAACCACATTATAACCCAAATATAAATGTTCATAGGAAATAGCTTCGGGTTTCTCTACTTAACTTAGAATTGCTTTGAAATGAATATACTTTACAGCAATAATTTTACCACTACTATTTTCACCTTCTATAAGTTATTGCATAAATATTTATGGATTCCTTTGATGGTGTAAGTAATTGAGGTATAATAATATTAAATACATAAATGGTATCGATCTTCAAACACTTGTAATAATTGTTGCGATATCAATATAGTTTTATAGTTAAAGGATAGAATATAAACCTGTGAACATGGATATTCTAGAGGAAGAGCTTATTAATTGGTATAACGCATATAAGGAGTATATATGAAAAAAAATGATGAAAGAGATACTATTTTTGCAAGAATGAGTTATAAAGAAGGAAGCGAAATCTATAAAAATTATTATAGTGATAACCCTCATCTAAAGGAAGTAGATGATTCACTCAGAAGTTTACCTCATATGGGCGGTGAAGGGTCAGTTATGTTTAATAAAATAAATTCACCAATTGTAGATGCTTCTTTTAAATATTTATATGATATAAGAAAATTCAGTGAAGGTGAAATATCCCCAAATAAAGCCGAGGTAGACCCAATTGTTATGACAGAAAGAGTTAAGGGATTAGCTAAATTTTATGGCGCAAAATTAGTTGGGGTAACAGAAATGAAAGATTACCATTACTATTCGCATAGGGGAAGACATGAAGAAAACTATGGCGAGGAAATCATTAAAAAGCATAAGTATGGAATAGTGTTTGCATTACCTATGGATAGTGAAATGATTATGAGAGCGCCAAAACTGCCAGAAGCAATGGCTGTTGTTAAAGGATATGTGGAATCAGCAACTGTAGGAATGTTACTTTCATATTATATTAGAGAGCTAGGATATGATGCTAGAAATCATATGGATGGAAACTATTTAGTGGTAGCACCCCTGGTAGCAAGAGATGCAGGCCTTGGTGAATTTGGTAGACATGGACTAATTATAACTAAAGAGTATGGTCCCTGTGTTAGGCTTGGAATAGTAACCACAGATATTCCTCTTATACCAGATGTACAAGAAAATTTTGGTGTTATGGAATTTTGCCTTGATTGTGGAAGATGTGCAAAGACATGTCCCGGAAAAGCAATATCTAAGACAGAAATGGTAGAAGAAGATGGCATATTAAGGTGGAAGATAAATGCTGAGGAGTGTTATAGGAGATGGAGGAGTTTGGGGACTGATTGTGGTTTGTGTATAGCTAATTGTCCATTTACTTATAGTATACCAAAAGATCTAATTTCTACGATTAAATCCTCCTCAAAAGTTAGGCAAGATATATTAAATGATTTTCAGGAAAAGTACGGAATAAGACCAATTATAAGAGAAGAGCCTGAATGGTTAAAATGAATTCTCACACATTCTATAATACCTTCATATTTTAATAGTGAAAAAATTTGAGTCTTAATTCTAAAATGTATTAAATAGAAGGAGGATAACGATATGAAAGAAAATAAAAAACTGCAATTGAGTAAACGTAAGAAAAAAAACATACAAAAATCAATGCTTAATAAAATAGTAAAAGTATCACAAAAAGCGGGAATAAATGTAGTTTATGCAGGGCTATTATTATTCTATGTTTTACAAAAACCGTTTGTTCCAAAATGGGCAAAGGCAACAATAACTAGTGCTTTGGGTTATTTTATTTTTCCATTAGATGTGATTCCAGACCTTACTCCAGCTATTGGATATTCAGATGATTTGGGTGTATTAGCATTAGCGATAGCAGCTGTAGCTATGTTTATTGATGATAAAGTTAAGAAGAAATCGAAAGCAAAGCTGAAAAGTTGGTTTGGAGATTATGAAGAAAGCATATTGAAAGATATAGACAATAGGATTCATGAAAATCGGAAAGTGCACTAAATATTTATGTTATCATAGATATATAAGGTTTGTATTAAATAATAATATTAAATAAAGGGGAAATGTAATCTTGATAAATGATAAAGTAAAAGATCACATCATAGAAATTGTTGATAATCAAATGAGGGATAATGAGCCTAAATGTACAACTGAAGTTTTTGAAAAATTAGTAGCTAGTGGATATGCAGAAGATATGGCAAAGAAAATGATTGGAGCAGTTCTAGTAGAGGAACTATATTATGTTTTGAAAAACGAGGAGTTATTTAATGAAGAAAGATATAGGGATAGATTGTATAAATTGCAAGGAAATAGCATAAAATAATTCCATTATTAAAAACTACTTATGAATAATAGGTAGTTTTTTTTGAACTCGTAAAAAGGTAAAATATTTCATATATGAGAGTTCTACAAGCGACAAACTCCCCAAGTTTCAATTCAGAAAAGTTCAAATTTCTACACCAAAACATATTAGAAAGACAAGAGGTAGGAGAAAATAATGTAAAAAAAAATATATTGCGCGGGAAATAAAGTAACGAAACAACTATAAAGCTAGTTTGTGAAAACTTTGTAGTTTAACTAGGATATACAAGTATGAATATGATATACTGCTTTTAAATAAACTTCATTTTATAATTATAAATTTAGCGCTGGGGGGTAATTTAAGATGTTAATTTGGAACGACAGTTGTTCAATTGGTATGGATATAATTGATGCGCAGCATAAACACCTTTTTGAGATAGGTAATAAGGCTTATGCACTTTTGAAAAATGGCCTACAAACTGATAAATATGACGATATAGGTTTAATAGTTGAGGATTTACGAAATTATACTAAATATCATTTTAAATGTGAAGAGGATTATATGATTAAAATTAAGTATCCTGGATATGAGGAACAAAAAAAAGAACATGATAATTTTGTAAAAGAACTAGATAAAATAAATATGTATAATGATGATGAAGATCATCAAAAATATATAGAGGATTTGCTGCATTTTGTATTTGCTTGGATTTTAGATCATATAGTGGAAAAGGACAAACTGATAAAGCCATTATAATATGATTCAGTTAGTGTATTCCAAAAGTTAGTTGTAAACAAAATAGCATGTATGCATGTGCTAATATGCTCCCCTTAAAGTAGACAGATTAAATAATAAAATCTGTTACTTTAAGGGGATTATCTATTGATTATTTAGTATTATTCATATATAATAGCTATTAACAGTATACCCAATGGGGGTATACTGTTAATAGCTTTTTATTCTAATTTTATATAGGTTACTATAACTTAGGTGAAGGATGTGTTTATATGATTAAAGATATAATTAAAAAAAGAAGGGTAATCCATGGAATTATAAGTGCAATTATTATTGGAGCAGCTATGTATTTTAATGTAGGTATTGGTATTATCTTAATAGTTGGTATGATTACAGGAGTAATATTTGGAAAAGTTTTTTGCAGATGGATGTGTCCTTTAGGATTTGCTATGGAAAGTATGCTTGGAAACAATAAAGATACTAAAAACATACAAATGTATAATTATCATAAAATGGGATGTCCAATAGCATGGGTTAGTGGTGTTATGAATAAGTTCAGTATTTTTAAGATTAGAAGAGATACAACTAAATGTATTGATTGTGGGATTTGTGATAGTAACTGCTATATAGCAACTCTAAATGAGAAATATAGCTCATATAATGAAGAAAAGCAAAATTCGGCAACACAGTTTAGTTGTTCAAAGTGCCTTGCTTGTGTTGAAAAATGTCCAACAGGAAGTTTGAAATATACATTTAAAAATTAATTTCAAAATGTGGGTATTATAAGATATAATGTGTATGTAAGAGAGGTTGAATGTTTATCAAAGAATTGGAGGAAAATTGTTTATGAATACTTTTACAACTATATCAACAAATAGATTACTTTTGAGGAAACTTGAAATATATGATACGGAAGATTTATTTAGATATCGTTCATTACCTGAGGTCTATGAGTATCAGTCATTTATACCTAACAACATAAAAGAAATTGATGATTTCATTAATCATAATGCAAGCATTCCCAATACCCCAAATACTTGGTTCCAATTAGCCATTGTTATGAGGAATACAGATATATTAATAGGCGATATAGGAATTCATTTTTTAGAAGATAATTATCAGGTTGAGGTAGGTTATACATTAGCGCCAAGTTACCAAGGTCAGGGTTATGCGATAGAATCGTTAAAGGCAGTGATTAATTATTTATTTTTTGATCTAAAGAAGCATAGGATTATTGCATCAGCTGATCCTAATAATGAAAAGTCAATTAGACTTTTAGAAAAATTGGGTATGAGGAAGGAAGGGCACTTTATAAAGAGTTTCAGAATGGGCGATATGTGGTTAGATGATTGTATATATGCCATGTTGGAAGAAGAATGGAAGGCATAATACTGAGATATTAGGATGAAATATTTACACATTAAGAAAATATTAAGATTTTTTATAATAGTGACCTATATGGTCTTAAGCATGTATATATTTATAGCACTTAAATAAAAACTATATTAAATATATAAATAATGGAAACAGATTCTATGTTTTTGGGCATACTAATATTAGAACATAAAATTCAATAAGAGAAATCATATGAAATTCATGGTACACTAGGTGTCTACCCATTTTTCACGAAAAATTTTATTAGTTACAAAACTTACTTCAAAATATGGGTAATATAAGATATAATATGTACAATAGGTTAAATTTATAATAAAAAAATATTAAGAGGTGATTTTATGACAACGAAGAAAAAATTTGTTTTGTATTCTGTACTTATAATTCTCTTTATCTGCTTATTTTCTTTAGGTAGCATAGTTCAATTTGTTATTAATATTGAGTGGTTTAAGGAAGTGGGATACCTTTCAGTGTACTTTACAAAG
>NZ_JBNMNU010000213.1:0-6520 GCF_051278035.1 Clostridium sp. | reverse complement strand
CCTGGTTGTTTCACTTCATAATTACCTTTACATAACATTTAAAGTGTTTTTATTATGTTCGTCATCCTTATATACTTATATGCAAATAACACAAGCTAGCTTTTACAATAGTATATCATCAAAATCATAGAAACTAAAGTATCAGTATCCCTCCTTCATCATAAACACTCCCACTACTATTTCCTTCATTCCTGTTTTATTTGTAGATGATAAATTTATTATTGGTTATAATAAACAAGAATTTGAAAAGGTGTTATATAAGGTTAACTTTTATAACACCTTTTTTAATTTTCAAAGTAATATTTATTTGACATATACGTTACATGTATAGCATACTATACATGTATTATGAATGAGAGGTGGTTCAAATGGGTGATAAATACCTTATATATAATAGAGTAAAAGATTTACGCAATAAAAATAATCAGACTCAAGAGGAGTTAGCAGATTTAGTGGATGTAACTCGACTTACAATTATATCTATAGAAAAGCAAAAATATGAGCCATCACTGGGCTTGGCTATAAAGTTGTCCAAAGTTTTAGGAATATCTATTGAACAATTGTTCTGGATGAAAGAGGAGGAGTAAAATGACTTATCTATACCGTTTCTTAATAAAAGTAATTTTATCTATTTTATTAATCTTACGAAGTTTCTCTTTATTTACTTATTCACTATATGTGCAAGGAGGCGGTTATTGGGTTCTACCTCTTATAACAATAATGTTTGTTGTATGGACAGTAATAGAATATGTATCACTTTCTAAATCAAAAATGTGGTATAAATCGGTCAGGGATAAGGATGAACGGGTAGCGAAACATGTACAAAGGGCAGGATATATAACATTTTGGATAAATATTATTGGAACTGCTCTTTTGTTTGTATTTTACTCTTATGTAGACATTAGCAAAATTAATCCCCTTAATTTCATAGGTATAATTTTTATTATTAGTATAGTAAGTTTTATAACTTTAAAAACCTACTTCATTCACGAAAAATAAGAGCAAATGGAGGTATTAAACATGATTAAGAACAGTGAAGTATCAACAAAACGCACATTGTTTGGCAAGATATCAATCGGAATTGCATTTATTCTTATAGTAATTATTATAAATGAATTCGTTCAGATTTTGCCAACACATAAATCTAAATTACAAGGAGCCTTAATCTTATTACCATCACTTATAGCGCCAGGTGGTATCATTTTAGGTTTAATTCCGTTAAAGAAAAACAAAGATGACATTGCAAAATGGGGTGTAATATTAAATATTATTTTATTCCTTTTTCCAATTCTTTATATGACATTAGGAACTCTGATATTTGGAGTTTAAGCAGGTACAGCCGACACACATGTAAAAATAGGCCACATGCTGGAAGCAAGATAAAAGGGGGAGTGAGTAATGCCATGGTTAGTAATTCGATTTGTGCTTAGTTTTTTGACTATTCCTTTGTTCATGATAATCTCAATAAAATTTGGATGGAGCAGAGCGTTATGGACTGCTTTGGAAAGAAATATTAAGATAAAACATACTATTGCTTTCTATATTCTTTTATTCATTATTTTTAACGTGATAGTACAATCTTTCTGTGGGATTATTGGTGTGAATTATAGAAGTATCCATTTTATTGTGTTAGCATTGGGTTTTGCTTTCATGCCACCACTTGCAAAAATCTCCAAGTGAGTTAATTCGCAACATTCTTATATTGTTCAAAAATCAAAGTCTACGCAGCCCTTTAGGTAACGCTCGCTTCAGACACCGCGACCTTTACCTAAAGGGCACTGTTATTCATACAAGGTCCCAAAGTGCCCGGGAAATTACGCTGAATTATAAATGTTTTTTATCAAATACGTACGTGCCTGTGACCGTACACAGGCACGTACTCGTAATAAAATTTTAACTCCTGTATAAATAATATTGAAAGGTGAGTAAATGACCGTTAGTGAAATATAATTATTAACAATACTATCAAAAGGTTATACTTCATTTTGTTATTTCTATTGAACATTCAAACGATGATTATAATAATCCCTATAAAAACATAGTATATCTTAAAATGGCGACATCAATTTCACTATTATTTATGTAAATTAAACTCCAAAAATCTATTAAAATTCTAAAACAACAACAACCTCATACTTGTTGTTGTTTTATATATATTTAATAACAACAGTTTTAAGTACTTTTACGCATACCTCTAAGCACTGGTATGACTAGGTTTGAGTACACCAACTATAACCGAATGATAGTGAAAGGTAACCAAATGATAGTGAAACTGCATTTAAGTATAACTAAATGATAGTCAACTATAACCTAAAGATAGTGAAGTATAACCAAATGATAGCGAAGTATAACCCTTTTTTTTTTGGTTATTGATAACTTTCTAAAAATGGGTTATTATTCTTATAGGGGGTGTTCTAAAATGGCAAACGAACTGCAAAATGCAAATAATAATTGGGTATATCAAAGCAACAGACTTGTTGAGGCCTCCTACACTTTAACTGTAGTAGAACAAAAATTAATAAGATTACTTGCAAGTATGATAAATAAAGATGATGATGACATTAAAGAATATAAGTTTAAAACTAAGGAATTGATTAAGGTATTAAATACAAGTGATAGTAGATTCTATAGGGACATTGACAGTATCACAGATCTACTTATGCAAAGAATTATTAAAATAAAAAGTGTAGATACCTCTGACTTTATGAAATATCATTGGGTAGATACAGCTAAATATGTAAAAGGTGTATTGATACTTAAAATAAATAAGGACTTAAAACCATTTTATCTAGGGTTAGATTGCTATACAAAGTATCAATTAAGAAATATAATGCAATTTAAAAGTACATATTCTTTTAGGTTATATGAACTGTTCAAGCAATACGAGGGTATAGGGCATAGAATATTAACAGTAGAAATGTTAAGAGATTCATTGAATATTAGCAAAGACCAGTACCCAAAATATGCCAATTTAAAACAAAAAGTAATTAATGTAGCAGTAAAAGAGATAAATGCAAATACTGATTTGCTTATTGCCTACAATGAGATTAAAGAAGTTAGAAAAATTGTAAGTGTTCAATTTTCGATTATTAAAAAAAATAAGGCCAAAAGTGAAATTGCTGCAACATCGGTTGTTCCCATTTTTTTTAATGAAGGTAACATAAATCTTGTTAGGCAAGTGATTAAGCAGGAGCTTACAGATTTAGAAGTTCAGCGAATACTTGATGCTGCCAATTTAGATATTGAAAAAATAAAAGAGAAGTATATTATTATAAGCCAATTGAGCACAGTAACTAACTTCGTTGGGGCTATGATAACGGCATTAAAGGAGAATTGGACAACTACAAATAAATCAAAAATAAGTACTTTTAATGATTATGAACAAAGAGATTATAATTTTGCTGAACTAGAGAAAAAATTATTAGGTTGGGAATAAGCTATCAAACAATACTATTTAAAACAACATACAAGCTGTTTTAAGCACGTTTGGTGCAAAATACATAGAAGAATACATATAAAATTTAAAATCGAATACAGTGCGTTTAAAGCGATTTATGGAGGCATACCAATTGTGGTGTTTTATCGTTTAATTTAAATACGAAAAACACCGTTATTGGACAAGGTGAGGATTATTGGAAATACGAACGTTATATTGGTTATATTTAGGAAGTACAACGTCCTCTCTGGTCAACAATTAATGACTGAACTACCAACAAATGACGTATCTGTAGCTGTACACGGTCACGTGTACGTGACCGTGATTATATTAATATTGTCATAAGTCTTTTAAGGGCTTACCAATAATACTTCCCATAACTTATTTTTTCACAGCCTCCATAAGCATATCCATAGCCATTCTAAATATCTCCGATTCTTTTATTCTTTTACCTTTGTTTTTCTTAGTCAGTTGCTTTGACAGATCTTTTACAAAATCCGATTGATCTTTTCTTAAATAGGCTACGCATCTTACCAATTGTTCAGTATTGTTTAGCAATGAATCTAGCACCGAGTCCGTGTCCGTAACTGGTTTCGTGTCTGTGCTTGGTGACGTTACCGTGGACGTGCCCGTGTACGTACCCGTATACATATCTATATCTGTAGAATCATCCGTTTTTTTAGCATCTTCACCATCGGTTGTACTTGTAAAAAATGCATCTACACCTTGTCCTTTTTTTACTCCTTGTGATTGCATTTCATTTACTTTTTTAAGTTTATCAGCCAGGCTTACTTTTTTAATTCCCATGCTATAACCTCCTTAGCTAATTCTTGATAGGAAACAGCTCCTTCAAATTTTCGATTATAGGTCATAATAGGTTGTCCAGCTAGCACTGCATCTGGAAATTTTATTGATTTTTTTATCATGGAATGAAAAACTGGATAACTCTTTTGCAGCTCAGCAACTACATCTTTGTGGTGTGTTGTCCTATTATCGTATAAAGTCACTAATATCCCCATTAAGGTAAGGTTTTTGTTCAGTTTTTTAACCTTAGTCATTGTTTTTTCAAGCAAATTAAATCCGCGAAATGCAAGATACTCGGGTGCCATAGGTACAATTACAACATCACAGGCAGCTAATGCATTAATAGTTAGCAGTCCAAGGGAAGGAGGGCAATCAATTAATATATAGTCAAACTCGTCTTTCACCGGGTCAAGCGCTTCCCTAAGTTTAAATTCGCGGCCTACTTCAGATACTAGTTCCATTTCTGCTGCAGAAAGGTCTATGGTAGATGGTACAAAGTATAGAAGGTCATCAAATAAAATCAGTTTCTTTATATCCACATCTTCAACCAATGCATTATAAATTGTTTTTTCTAAATTCTCCGGCTCAAGGCCTATTGAAATTGTTAAACTAGCTTGAGGATCCAGGTCTATCATTAATACTTTCATGCCTAGTTCAGTAAGAGCTACCCCCAAATTTAATGTGGAGGTAGTCTTACCAACGCCGCCTTTTTGATTGCTCACTGCAATTGTTTGTGCCATTATATATCCCCTCCTTATATATCCTTTTTTATACCTTCTTTAATGTATGTAATAACTTGTGCGGATCTGCTCCGTTCACTTTGTTTTGCTAATTCTTTTAATTGTTTCTCCATTTCTATACTCATAACAACGGGTATTATAACATGGGTTTCTTTATTAATTGCCAAGGTAACACCTCCAATTAGCGTTAGTATAGCATGGTTATTAACTGTTAACAACTACAAATTGAAAGCACTACAAGCATTCAAATATATCCAAAAAACAACAAAAACTGTTCCAATTTCTGTTGCTAAAAATAGATAAAGAATCTATGGTCATAATATTATACATTAATATATAACAGAGGAATGTTGAGGAGAGAACAGGTAGGAGATGTGGAAAGACCAGCCACCTATATTGCAATTGTAGCCAACAGAGCAAATATTATGTTTGCGAATATTAACATTACCAACCCAAACAATATATAGATACACCCATCAAATATAGCCTATTGTTTTATTGTCATTTATCAGATTTATATTGTTACTGTTAATTAAGAAATCTACTTTGTCCTTATCATGTGAACTGATTTTCAAAGTATGCTTTAATGTATCTTGACTTAAAAACCACTTAGTGAATTTATCATTCTTCACATATAGAGATAGCATATAATATTCAATATTATGGTTTATATTATTTTTCTTAATTAGACATTTCCATTCATATTCAACTATCTCAACCCATTTTATTGATTTACCTAAATAATATATGCCCTTAGTGCTTATCGTTTTTCTTTGTAACCCTCTATATAAGAGGGTTATAGCCAGAGATAAACACATTATACTAGAAGAGAAACTTTTAAGCCCTAATCCCATAAACATAATTATTGAAATGAGTTCATGTATTGTAATGAATTTCTGGAAGAATGTATTCTTAATTGTAAGCATGGAATTATAATCGAACAGTTGGTACCATGTGTTAAGATAGTCAGGAATAAGAATTGAATATGCTTCAAAATACCTGATTAGAAAAATTTTAAAAAGTATTATGGACAGTATAATATTAAAAATTGACAGGATTAAATTAAAATTAATACCCCATAAAGCTATTATATCTGACTTTTCTTGAATTTTTGCTCTTTTAATTATGTTTCTAAAAATCAATAATATATTCAAAAACGGTGAGGAAACTAAAACTCCTAAGAGGATATAGTAAAGATATATCATTTAAAACACCTCCATGATTTATATCTATATAAACTTTGCCTTGTATAATTTTATATCCGAAAATTATATGTTCCTACGGATTATTTCATCAATCTCATTACAACTTATTGATTTGAAAAAAAACTTAAGTTCTCTACGTTCTTTAAAGATATTTTCTATTTCAAATGCAATTACATTATTTTGTTTATAATTATGACTTATAATACTAGCCCATGAATAAAACATTCCAGAATACATTATTCCATTCTCATAAAGTCCATTAGTGATATACAAAGGTAAGATAATTAATACACAATTTCCAGCCGTAACAGAAAAAAAACATATGATTGATATAG
>NZ_JBNMNU010000212.1:0-6578 GCF_051278035.1 Clostridium sp. | reverse complement strand
TGCCTAGGACTTCCTCCAGCTCACACCTCACGGTGGATACCTTGTCTTCAGCTAGTGGTTGGTAACTACAGACCCCCACAGTGGACTTTCACCACCTAGTTAATTGCCATGCCTGGCACACTAAAATCACCCCCATATCTAATGATGTGGGGGTACTTGCTTTAAGTGCATATTAATATTTTGAAAGTAGGTTTTTCTCATTTCGCCCATCCTTCTATCTGATTTTATCAAAAATCAATAGAGGAAGAAAGTCCGAATTTGGTACACTTTTAAAATCAGTAGAAATATCAGTGAAATCAACGGCTTGAGTATGGTATAGGCTAAAGTGATGCCTAATTATCAATTATAAATTGAACTATAGATTCGCCTATAATATTTTGCTGTTCATCTCTTGTTATAGTTGCTGTATTGTCACCCTTTTGAAATCCATACCAACCATTTTGAGAATGATTACCTCCCTGAATAGGAATCCATTTTGTACTTTTCGGCAGTAGTTTTTTAGATTCATCAATCTTATCCTTTCCAACAAATCCATCTTTAGTCCCATATATTGATAAAACCTTTACTCCACTTGATGATAGATTATTACTTTTCTCCGGATATGCCGCTAAGAGTATTAATCCATTAATTTCATCATGGTTTTTGTATGCAAATTGTGCTGCCATAACACCACCGAGGGAGTGTCCAGCTATGTACCACTGCTTAATTTGCGGATATTTTTCTATAACAAAACCAGCTTTATTAGGAGAAAGTACAGCAAGGTTCAATGGCATTGGTACAATTATAACTTTAAAACCACCCTCTGCAACATTCTCAGCTAAAGGTGCATAAGCTTCTGGTGAAACTTTTCCACCAGGGTATATAATTAGACCTTTCGTAATTATTTTATTTTTAGCTGTATATTCAATCCAAGGTGACCCTTTATACTCAACTTTATCATTTGAACGCAACAAAATTTCAGCTTCCGGCATTGCTCTATAATAGTCGTTTGTATATGTTGTAATTATTACTATAATTATTATGGGAATAATAAATATAAAATATTTCCATTTATTTTTGATAAAAACTTTCAAATTATATCCCTCTTCCTATATAAGCTTTTAAAAAACTATAAAGTAATATTCATTAAATTTTATCTCAGCCCTCCTTTCCATAATATTCGCTGCTTTTGAAATTGTGTAGCAATTATTCCACAATTTGAAAAGTAGTTTATTAAGCATTATTCCATAAAAGCATTAACTCATTTTATCAGTCTCATAATTTTTTTACTATTATCCATCTTATTTTATACTATATTAACTATAATATGTTTCTTAATCAACTAATCAAGTTATAAATATAAACTAGTGTTTACCACTAAATGAATATATAATTCTAGTTGGTTGAATACTTTATATAATAGAAAGAATTTTAATTTTATAAATATTAATCAAATTAGACCATATTTAAATTTATTGTATGTTTAATTGAAAAATTTAGTAAAATAAGAGGGTGATTTAATAATGTCGCAACAAATAAAAGTGAAAATCCTAAAAACTTTCACGGTGCTTAGTTTTATTCTCATGGTTACTGTTAATGCATTAGCAAACATTTTGCCCATTAATGATATAACAACAGGTGGAGTTTCAGATTTATATCCTAATCTGTTTGCACCTGCTGGTGTTACATTTGCAATATGGGGACTAATATACCTATTGCTTGCTGTATTTGTAATTTATCAACTGGGACTATTTAAAGAAGCTGATACTAAATCTATAGTTAAACTTATTGGCGGTTATTTTATTATATCTTCGCTAGCCAATACGGCATGGATATTTAGCTGGCAGTATAAAATCATTCCACTTTCCATAATTTTGATGCTGGTAATACTGGGTTGCTTAATTAAAATTAATATTAATATAAACTCCATAGAACTAACCTCAAAAGAAAAGTCATTTGTAAAACTTCCTTTTAGCGTTTATTTTGGGTGGATTACTGTAGCAACAATTGCTAATGCCACCACAATGCTCGTTAGTTTAGGCTGGAATGGTGGGGGCTTATCTGAGCAGATCTGGACAATAATTATTATATTAATTGGCCTTATTATTGGTATGGCTACAACGCTAAAAAATAAAGATATTCCTTATGGTATAGTTATATTTTGGGCTTATTCGGGGATACTCATAAAGCATATTTCCTCAATTGGATTTGCAGGTGAATATACTGCGATCATCTCTACGCTTATCATTTCTTTAGTTGTTATTTTTATATGCCTACTATATATTGCAAAGAAGGGTACAAATGTTAGATAACTGTTTTAATAATGGATATTAGATGGAAAGTTAAAACATCAAAATTAAATACAACTGAATAATTTAGAAGAAGTCAATAATTTATGACTTATTTCCTTTTCTAATAAATCATCAAAATCTAACATTGGCATAGGCTTCGCATAATAGTACCCTTGTGCTAAATCGCAACCAATTTCACGAAGAAACTTAACTTGTTCTTTTGTCTCAACTCCTTCTGCCACAGTTTCTATTCCTAAATCTTTTGACATCATAATAATACTTTTAATTATTTTTTTACCACGCAATGTATTTAGGGTTTCGTTGAAAAATTCACGATCAATCTTTACTACATCTATGAAAACATCCTTTAGCATATTCAAGGATGAGTACCCAGATCCAAAATCATCTATGGATAGTCTAAAGCCTATTTTGTGAAGCCTTCTGGTAATATCAAAAATAATATCCATATTGCAAGCAAATGCACTTTCAGTTAGTTCCAATTCTATGACTCCGGGATTTATGCCATATTTTTTAATAATAGATTTTAATGTATCTACATATTCTGGGTTATGCAAATGAAGTCTTGACTGATTTACAGATACAATAAGTGGCTTTCTACCCTCTATTGCCCTCTTCTTTTGCATTTTACATATTTCCTCAAAGACATACATATCAATTTTAGTTACAAATCCATTCTTTTCAAAAACAGGAATAAATCCATCTGGCGGTATAATTCCTTTCATAGGGTGCTGCCAACGAATTAGCGCTTCTGCGCCTGCTATTTCTTCTGTTTTGAAATCATATTTTGGCTGCAGATACACCTTGAATTCTCCATTCTCGAGAGCTGAATGCATCTCTTTTTCTATTTCATTCACCTTAATTATCTGGTCATGCATATCATCATTGTAAAAGAAATGTGTACTAGTGTAGTTGCCTTTTATCATATTGGCTGCAATGCTTGCTCGGTCGCCGATTATATCAATTGTAATATTAGTATTCTTAATTATAAAAATACCAGTGCTTACAACCATATTAAAATGTGAATCAGTATCAAATTTAAAGTTTGTAATATCTTTTGTAATTTTCTCTATCCGACTTTCAATCTCATTTTTATTTACATATTCAAGGATCACACTAAATTTATCTCCTGTAATACGTGCGAAAACTTCATCCTTATTTAAATGTAACGATAACACATTTGCTATATGTATTAAAAGCAAATCACCTTGCTCATACCCAAAAATATCATTAATTAATTTAAAGTTGTCAATATCCATCACGATAAAAGCATGTTGATTACTATTGTTTTTAATAAAATTTTTGGCTTTAATTTTAAAGGAGTTTTTATTTTCACCACCAGTTAACTCATCAATATACTTAAGTGAGTTTTCCTTTCTCAAATCAATCTCCTGTTGTTTCCTGTCCGTTATGTCAAACACTATTCCAGATATAAATTCAGGTTTTCCATTAATATCTCTTTGTGTTATTTTGCCACAATCATAAAACCATTTCCAGCTCTTATCCTTGGCCTGAATACGGTACTCAGTCTCGTAAGCACTGGCTTTACCCTGCATATGAAGAACCATTGCATTCATTGTATTCTGGTAATCATCCCGATGCAATTTATCAGTAAAAAATTGATAATTTATTTTATGTGGTAATTCATCCATGGTATAGCCTAAAGTAGTTACCTTTAACATATTAAAAACAACTGAGTTAGTTTTTATATTCCAGTACCAATGCCCCAAATTTCCAGACCAAGCAAAATCAAGCCTGTCTTCCTGCTCTTTTTCCGCCAAGAGTTCCTTGTTAAGCATTTCAAGTTCAGCTATTCTCTCAATTAGCTGCTCACAAGTATTGCTAGTATAATCCATATGCTTCACCTCCACTATTTTCTAATTAGTTTAATTTTTAATATTTCATCATATTTTTTATATTTTTAACATTAAACCTATCTTCCCACCTGAATTTACGCTACAGATGTGATAAATAATTTTATCTGTAACAAATATATACTGGAAGTTATAGTCTTAAAAGAGCATATCGTTATAAATATTCTACAAATTCTCAAATGTTCCTCTTTATTCCTAAAAATATTCCTATATGCACTTATATTAATTGTTCTCCAACCTTTGATTTTAGAAAGTTCAACAAAGGACACACATTAATTAGTAATAAACTAAATTATGTTAAGATTTCAATAGTGATATCTCAAAAGAATTTATCTTTTCTCCTTAATATTTTCCCTTAAAATTTCTTCTTAATTAAAAATAATATGGTATACTAATTAAAGTTCTAATTTATATATTATTTTTTATTGATAAGGAGTATATTCTAATGTATCTATGGATTTGGTTGACGATATTATCAGGTATTTTATCAGGATTTTTGGATATTGCTAAAAAGAAGGCCTTTAAAAAGAATTCTGTATTAGTGGTACTAACTATTTATTCTTTCTTTAGCCTTTTACTTGTGTCTTTTGAATTTAACAGTGCTATGAGTATGAGTGCAGACACAATTCTTGTTATTTTTTTTAAAACCTTTATAGTGTTTTTAGTTTTTATTTTAAGTTTCACAGCAATTAAAAATCTACCTATAAGTGTTATAACTCCTTTTGATACTATTAACCCTTTATTTTCAATTATTTTTGGTATATTGATATTAAATGAGAGGCTTACATTATTTCAGTGCATAGGTATTATAATTATGTTACTTTCCTATTATTTTATTGGGAAAGTAGGTTCAAAAGAAGTAGTTAAACTATTCAATAACAAATATTTACATTTCATGATAATTGCTGCAGTTTTAAATGCTGTAAGTGCGACTATTGATAAGGTAATTTTAAGGTCTACTAACCCTGGACAAATGCAATTTTGGTTTTCCTTATTTATGTTTTTATTTAATGCTTCTACGTTATTTTATCTTAGACTGAAAAATAAAGATAAAAGCCCTATTAAGTTTGATTTATATATACCACTTATGAGCTTATTACTTATTATTTCCGATAGAATATATTTCACTGTATTAAGTATTCCATCTAGCCAAATATCACTAGTTATGCCTCTTAGAAAAATTTCAATTTTTATTTCTGTAATTATAGGTGGCTTAATATTTAAAGAGAAAAACTTAAAAGAAAAATTTTTGTGCATTTGTTTATTAATTTTAGGCATTTTATTTATTACTTTTTAGTGCATAGACAACTTTTATAATAAAATAAATTCAACATATTAAATCTAAACAATAGGGGCACTCAGCCTTCAAAAGATTGAATAAATTAGCTTTCCCTTTTTCCTTTTCCAATTGTAAATTTAATAAGTATTAATGCAATAATTGTTATAACTAATCGCAACCAATTATTATAAATATTAATTATATCATAGCTAACCAGTGCTTCTAAAGCTATAGATGGAGCCTTTCCAATCAAAGTTGCAACGGTGAATACCTTGCCGTTAACATTACTTATTGAGGCTGCCAGTGTCACAAATCCTGATGGTATAAACGGAATTATTCTCCCTTCACATATTAATAGTCCAGCCTTTTTCCCTTCACTATTAACTATCTCTGAAAGTAATTTATGTTTATCTGTGAATTTCTTTATCTTTTTCTTAAACCCTAATCTATAAACAGTAAAAGTAATATAGGCTCCTATTGTTTCTCCCAACAGAGATATCAAAAAACCCTGAACAGGCCCAAAAAAAACTATGTTAGCTCCAGTTACAAATACTGAAGGTAGTACCCCCATAAGCGAAATAACTATACTTATTAGAAGACTTATAGGAACTGCCATAAAACTGTTATTTTTAAAAACCTCAATTATATCACTTATATTAAACATTTCTTTCTCCTTTTTAGCATAGCATCTATCCAGACTGGGCAATTCTCTGTTTTGATTTTCCACAATTATTTATTGCAACCTCAACTGCTATTTCAAAAGCCTTCCATACTAGTTGATTTGATGGTGGTATTTTAGGATATATAAGTCCTTTGCCATTTCCATTAAACCTTATATCCCGAATGACCAACTAATATATTCTACCATATTTGCATGTAATCACTGTGGTAATATTATAAACCCTAATTAATATTAGCAACGAGAATAGCGACAGCACCATGGTTAACTCATTAAACAAACTTAAATCTAACTAAATTAAACCAATCGAATAGAAGCTAACAATTAAAATGTTTCGCCCCTTTCACAACACCCTACGTACCGTTCGGTATAAGGCGTTTTATTAGTTTACGGGTTTAACGTGGTTATAATAATCCGAAAAGAATATGTAGTTACGTTTCTTTAGAGTGTCATTTGTT
>NZ_JBNMNU010000211.1:0-6653 GCF_051278035.1 Clostridium sp. | reverse complement strand
CAACTTTCGGGCTTTCCCATATTTTGCAGGGTTACCCACTTTATAAGCCACCTTCGGTTTACTTTCGCTATGTTCCATATTTTCCCTGCTGCTTCCTTCAGACCCTACCGTTGCCAGTAACTCCCTTGCTCTCAGGTTGTCTTCCCGTTGGTTAGGTGACTTAGGCTTCTTTCAGCCTATCGGCTCAGTACACATGCTGGACGTACAAAAAACCATTAAATAGTTTCCTATTTAATGGTTAAATATTAGTTCAAATTAAAGAACTGTAACATTTTCAGCTTGAGGGCCTTTAGGTCCTTTTACTATATCAAAAGAAACTTTTTGTCCTTCATCAAGTGATTTGTAACCATCTGAATTTATTTGAGAGAAATGTACGAAAACATCTACTCCGTCTTCTCCTGTAATAAAACCAAATCCCTTTTCTCCATTAAACCATTTAACTGTACCATTCATAATGTAATACCTCCGAAATTTTATTTCTTAAATGTTTGTAATAGTTCACTAAATAAAATTTCGATATTAACATACTATATTTAAAAAGTACTAATTGAAATATATCTGTGCTGCATTAATTACTAGTCATCTAAGTCAACTCAAATACTATCACAGTTGCTTTCAAAAAGCAAGATATATTAAACATGATATTTTTATATGCGCTATATTATTACCTTTATTTAAGATGAGTTTCTTGACATTCTAATGGAGAATTTTTGATGTAATTATTTTTTGGAATTTTCAAATAACTAGGCTTTCATATGATATAATTAACTATATCATGTGAAAACGCATAAAAACGCATAAAAAGGAGACTTGAAATGATATCTAATAAAATGAAAACTTTAGTTGCTAATAGTTCTATAATAAGAGCTATGTTTGAGGAAGGTAAAAAATTATCTAAAATTTATGGGGAAGAAAATGTTTTTGATTATAGTTTGGGTAATCCAAATGTTGAACCACCTGAAAATATTAAAAATGAAATTAACAAAATATTAAATGAGACAGCTCCGAAACTTATACACGGCTATATGAATAATTCTGGATATGAAGATGTCAGGTCTAAAGTAGCCCAGTTTTTAAATAAGAAACATAATATAGATATTGATTGCAATAACATAGTTATGACCTGTGGTGCAGCTGGCGGATTAAATATATTGTTGAAAACATTACTTAACCCAGAGGATGAAGTTATTGTTTTTGCACCTTTTTTTGGAGAATACACAAACTATGTAAATAATTTTGATGGTAAACTTGTAGTAGTTTCTACAAATATTGATACATTTGAACCTGATATGCAAATGCTAAGAGATAAAATAAATAGCAAAACAAAAGCAGTTATTATAAACTCTCCCAATAATCCAACGGGTATTGTTTATTCTGAAAAGGTTATACAAGAGTTAGCAAAACTACTTTCTGAAAAAGAAAAGGAATTGGGTATAAGTATATATCTAATATCTGATGAACCATATAGAGAAATAGTTTATGACAATGTGGTTGTTCCGTATATTTTAAAATATTATAGGAATTCATTTATTGGATATTCATATAGTAAATCATTATCACTACCCGGTGAGAGAATCGGATATGTTGTTGCAAATACAAATATGGACTCATTTGAAGAGAT
The DNA here is from genome assembly GCF_051278035.1 of Clostridium sp. Lineage (GTDB taxonomy): Bacteria > Bacillota > Clostridia > Clostridiales > Clostridiaceae > Clostridium_AD. The sequence goes on along the minus strand of NZ_JBNMNU010000211.1, from coordinate 5,032 downwards.
AATGGAATCCTTAAATGTAGCTAATAGAATTTTAGGATTTGTAAATGCACCATCTCTATTCCAAAGGGTTATTGCAAATTGCCTGGAGGCTGAAGTAGATGTAAGTATATATAAAAGGAACAGAGACCTCTTATATAATCATCTTACAACAATAGGTTTTAAATGTGTAAAACCACAAGGGGCATTTTACTTGTTTATTAGAACACCGATAGATGATGATAAAGAATTCTGCGAGGAGGCAAAAAAGTTTAACTTATTACTAGTGCCAGGATCAGCGTTTGGATGCCCTGGACATGCAAGGTTATCTTATTGCATATCATACGAAAAAATACAAAATTCACTACCGGCTTTTACTAAATTAGCTCAGTTATACAAGATTAAATAATATTGTAATAAATTTAAGTTAGACTTTTAAGGGAGGCAATTGAGCCTCCCTTAATTACTATATGTTGACTTATACTATTTTAAAAACATTGAAAACTACTAATATCTCTAAGATCCATTCCAAAGTATCTCCAAGTATTTCTTTGCCAACGGAAGCCTGCTACAGATCTTGGCCCCACAAATGTAAGCCATGCCCAGAATCCGTTACCTCTTCGTGGCCATATATATACAAATCTAAAGAGGCAAGGTCTGATTGCACCTGGGTCTACAGCTAGAGGAGTAGCACCAAATTGCTGCGCTTTAGGCTCGGATGGTGTGAAATTTGGAGGGGCAGAAGATGGTCCGCCTTGAGAACTTTGAGGACCCTGAGGACCCTGAGGACCCTGAGGACCTACTGGTGAAAAAGGGAAAGGAAGCATTTGCCTGTAGGGGCAATCTAAAGGAAGACCTCGGTTTTCTAGCTCATTAATATACTCTGAATAATAAGATCTAATAGTATCATCATCTATATACATAAAATTGGCTCCTAAAAGTATTTACATTACAGTATATGAATGCGCACAAGTTTTTGTTATTTAAATAAAACGGTTATTTATTATATTTTGAAATTAGGTATTATATTCCGGGATTAACATGTACCATGCAATGTTTAATTCTATTGTCTAAATTTTCTATAGAATTATGAACACTTTCCGCAATTTCATGGCCTTCACAAACTGATAAATCTCTATTAACACATATTTCTACATCTACAAATAATCTGTTAGCATGTAATCTAGTTTTTAATTCATCTATGTTTATAACACCATTTGTATTTTCAATTTCATATGTTATTTTCTCAATAGTTTCTGCATCAGCGCAGTGATCAACTAATTGATCAATTGCTTGTTTGTAAATATTTATGGCTACTTTGGTTATTAATATGCATATAACTAATGATGCAATTGGATCCAAAATTGGATAGCCCATTCTAGCACCTAAAACGCCAATTAATGTTCCAATAGAGGAAAATGCATCGGATCTATGATGCCAAGCATCAGCCATAAGAGCGGAGCTTTCAATTTTCTTAGCGCCCTTAACGGTATATCTATACATCCACTCTTTAATTAGTATAGAAAGTATTGCAGCATACATAGCAATCTTGTGTGGAATTACAGTTGTTCCAGTTATGATATTTTTAACACCATTGTATCCAATAAGTAGAGCTGTAATTAATAATATGCTTGCCAATATCTTAGCCATAACAGGCTCCATTTTTTCGTGACCATATGGATGACCTTCATCAGCAGGTTGTTTAGCTAATCTCAAACCAAGCATTACTGCGAGTGTACTCAATACATCAGAAAGTGAGTGTATACTATCAGCGATCATAGCTCCACTTCTACCGAAAATACCTGCGAACAACTTAATTACTGACAATAAAATATTAGCAATTATTGTTATACTAGATATTTTGATACCAATACGAAATCTTTCTTCACTGTTCAATTAACACACCTCGTTTTTAATTGATAATACATTTTTAAAGTTATAACAATAGTATATGCTGGTATAACGAGATTTGCAACACTTTTATAATACGAAATTAATTATCAATTGATAATAATATCCACTATATTTTGGGAACTATTATTATGTATGATTATGCTAACAAAGTATTACAATATATTATATGTTTCTTATAAGAATGTGTTATCAGAAATAGACCAATGAATGTATAATGATGAAATGGATAAGATAATAACTAAGATTCTACTTATTTTAATAAAGGGGTGTTTAATATAAATATTAAAAAATATACTAGGCCCAGTAATGAAGAGCTAAAAGATAAGTTAACAGATAATCAATATAAGGTGGCTGTGGAGAATAATACTGAAAGAGCCTTTTCTAATGAATATTATGATAATCACGAACCTGGTCTATATGTAGACGTAGTGACAGGTGAACCACTATTTTTTTCGAAAGATAAATATGATTCAGGATGCGGATGGCCAAGCTTTACTAAACCTATTGTGCCTGACGTAGTTAAACTTACAGAGGATAAAAAATTTAATATGATTAGAACTGAGGTTAGAAGCAGAAGTGGAAATATACATTTAGGACATGTATTTGATGATGGTCCTAAAGATAAGGGTGGTAATAGATATTGTATTAATAGTGCTGCTATAAGATTTATACCAATGGATAAAATTGAGGATGAAGGGTATGGTTATCTTATAAATTCAATTAAATTATAACATTTAAAGAGGTCGACCGCACTCTCGTAGCTTCAGCAATTAAGTCACATATTCTTCACATAATTTATCCGAAATGTTTTGAAAATTATATGATAGAATATAAGATAATAAGTCTATATTTATTTAATAGATTTAATATTATAAGACATATAACTTAGGGCTTAATGCGTAGGGGTGATGCTGTTGTCAAAGAATATATACCTTGTTGAAGATGAAATAAGTTTAAATCTTTTGCTGGAAAAGTACTTACAACGGGAAGGTTATGAAGTAACTACTTTCGCAAATGGTAATTCTGCAATAGCAAGAATTAAAGATATGCCTGATCTTTGGATACTTGACATAATGCTTCCAGATATTGATGGGTATGAAATTATAAAAGCTATTAAAGCTAACAATAAAAGTACACCTGTTATCTTTATGTCTGCAAGAAATGAAGAACTTGATCGCGTGGTTGGACTAGAGCTGGGTAGCGACGATTATGTATCTAAACCATTTTTACCTCGTGAACTTATTATTAGGACAAATAAGCTTTTAGAAAGAATTTCAGGAACTGACAATGAAAATATCAGTCAATCGTGCGATGACTTAAATTTAGGCGGATATAGCATTAGCAAGAAACAAAGAACGGTTTTCCAAGGTACAGTAGAGATTATACTGACTAACAAAGAATTTGAACTGCTTTATTATTTTGTTAAAAACAAAAACAATTTAGTTTCAAGAGAACAAATATTAGATACCGTATGGGGAGATAATTACTTCGGATCAGATAGAGTCGTTGATGACACCATAAGGAGAATAAGAAAAAAAGTAGAAAAATTCACCATTGATACTGTATATGGATATGGTTATAAACTGTTGTATAAATCATGAGAAAATTTAAATTCAAATCATTAACTATGAGAATATGGACCACCTTCACACTGATAATACTTATAATAATTTTTAGTATTTCATTTTTCTACCTAGTTGCTTTTAGAACCATAAATGAGAAAGCTAAAATTGAAGATCTCAAAGTATCTCATGATTATTTAATAAATGCTGAAAATTATACAGAGTTAAATAGGTTTGATGAGCTAAATAATCTAAGAGGTAGCGATCATTATATTGTAAATGTAGATAGAAATAATAAAACTGAAATTATAAATATAAATAAAAAGCATGAATTATCTCCTAATGCTCCCAATAAGTTAAATGAGCCTAAACCACCTTTTAATTTTAATATTAGTGATGCGAAATTGTGGATGTCAAGTTTCATTACACCGGGAACAATTGTTGAAAAACAATTTAAAGAGTCCTACAACAACATGAAATTTATTTTTATAATAAGTTCAGTTGAATATAGGAATTATGGGAAATCATATTTAATAACTTATATGCCTGAAGTAAAAGATAATAATTTACTATATATAATGCTAATTATAGGCCTTGTATTTATAGCTATTGGGTTTCTGACAGCTAAACTGGTTGCAAATTCTATATCAAAACCACTTAAGGAACTTGAAAATTATACAGTTAGAATAGCCCATAAAGATTGGAAGGACCCTATAAAAGTTAAAAACGCAGATGAGATTGGAATCTTGGCAAACTCAATGAATATAATGCAAAAGGAATTGAAGCGTGCGGATGAAGAAGAAAAAATGTTTTTACAAAGTATATCTCACGATTTAAAAACACCTATTATGGTAATTATGAGTCATGCGGCGGCTATTATTGATGGTGTATACGTGGAGTCAGTTGAGAAAAATGCGGAAATAATAAAGGATGAGGCTTTAAACTTAGAGAAAAAAGTTAAACAGATGTTATATTTGAATACCCTTGATTATATTTTAGAAAATAATATTGAGGATATTGAAATTAATTTACAACGGTTGCTCTTTCATATAATAAATAGATTTAAAGTAATTGATAATAATATTAACTGGGAATTATCTATTGGAGAGGCTATAATAATTGGAGATGCAGATAAAATACAGGTCTCTATTGAAAATATCTTGGATAACAGCCTTAGATATGCCAATGAAAAAAATTGTGTAACCCTAAAAAAGAAGGAGTTTTTGCTGTTATGGAAATATATAATGATGGTCCTAATATTCCGGAAGAGCATCTTTCACATATTTTTGACAATTTCTATAAAGATAAAACTGGGAATTTTGGTCTAGGGCTGGCTATTAGTAAAAAAATTATAAAATTTTATAATGGTGAAATAAATGCCATAGATAGTGATACTGGTGTTAGCTTTTTAATTAAATATCGTATGTAATGTCAAAGCGACCAACAAATTATTGGTCGCTTTTTTTATGAATTTTCATATTATTATTTAAATAATCAGTTTTTGTGTTATTATTATATTATGAGATTTTTTATTTAAGAGGAGGAATTTTTAATGAATTCAGACCCTGACCCCGCGCTTA
>NZ_JBNMNU010000210.1:0-6664 GCF_051278035.1 Clostridium sp. | reverse complement strand
CCTAGTATAGCTTATTACTATACTATGATTAATTTTCATAAAATTGCCTGTACATATAATTTAATATATTCTAACTTTATTAAATGAGAATTCATAAAAAAGGTGTTCATGAACACCTTTTTTTAAGTTAACTCAATATTATAGTCTTAATTTTTTTTATAAATTTATAAAATGCCCCTGCTAGAGAACCCTATACATATTTTCTCATGTGCTTTAATGCATTTTTTTCAACTCTAGATACCTGTGCTTGGGATATACCTATTTCATCAGCTACTTCCATTTGAGTTCTTCCGTTAAAGAACCTCAAATTTAAGATTAACTTTTCTCTATCTTTTAATTTTTTCATCCCTTCTTTAATTGATATGCTTTCAAGCCAACTATCATCTAAATTTTTAGTGTCACTTATTTGATCCATTACATAAATTTCATCGCCACCATCATGATAAATTGGTTGAAATAAAGATACAGGGTTTTGTATAGCAGCTAAAGCTAATACAACGCCTTCTCGAGGTAATTCTAATTCTTTTGCTATTTGAGTTACAGTTGGTTCTTTATTGTTTTCATCTATCAACCTGTCTCTAACTTGCATTGCTTGATATGCAGTATCCCTTATTGACCTACTAACCCTTATAGAATTATCATCTCTTAAATATCTTCTGATTTCCCCGATAATCATAGGAATTGCATATGTTGAAAATCTAAGGTTGAAACTTAAATCAAAATTATCAATGGATTTCATTAAACCAATACACCCTACTTGAAATAGATCATCTACATCCGCACCTCGATTATTGAAACGCTTTATCACACTTAAAACCAATCTTAAGTTTCCTTGAATAACTTCATCTCTACACCCATACTCCCCATTTTTTATCCTATGTAATAATTCTTTCATTTCCTTTTCTTTTAATTTCGGTAATTTTGAAGTATTAACTCCACATATCTCTACTTTATTAAACATCATAAGTTCATCATTCCCTTCAAAGTAAGTACCTTCAAATTATGTCCTTATGATTTGTTTAATATACTAGAGACAACCTTACATCATTCCTTCGTAACTACAGAGAGAATTTAAAAGTATTGTTGCATAAGTATATAATTTTTTTAAGTTGATAAAAGTCTAATTACGTTTTAAGTTTATTAAATATTGTATATATTAATATATAGTTAAATTATGGAATATTCTAAATGCTTCACTCATACCTTATAGTATACTGTATAAATAAAGTACGCGACAGTTAATAGCCATTCTCCTAAAGAGCGTGGCTATTTTTATGCCTTTACTTGAGGGCGCAGATGGAATTCAAAAAATAAGCAAGATGCTAAATGTACATGTTACGTATTACTAGCTATTAAATAATGATATACTTTACTTACAAGTTATTGTAAAGTAATGTTCCAATAGCAACTAAAAATTATAGTTAGAAAGGTGGAGACAAGATGGAAAATACAAAAAACCAAGATAAATTAGCGGTTTTATGGACCAGTGCTGATAGGGAAGTAGCACTTAAGATGGGTTTTATGTATACTTATAATGCGAAATTAAAAGGATGGTGGGACGATGTAACCTTAATCATATGGGGACCGTCCTCTAAACTTCTCAGCATGGACACAGATCTTCAGGCCTATGTAAAGAAAGCACAGGATGTAGGCGTTAAGTTTCAGGCATGTAGAGCATGTTCAGACATGTATGAAGTAACTGAAAAGTTGGAAGCACTCGATATAGAAGTAATATATATGGGAGAGCCTCTTACAGATTATCTGAAAAATGGCTGGAAAGTAATTACCATCTAAGCGATTAAAGATACAATTTTATTTTATGTCGTCACAAGTAACCCATATCATTAGATATGGGTTACTTTATTAAGTCTGCATTGATATTCTGAAAGTAATACAATACCAATTTCAGTGTACTTTGATGTCTTTATCCACTCTTAATTAATTTATATATATGTTGTTTTACTTTACATATAATGTAAAACATGCTAAGATATTGAGTAATAGTATACATTAAGTAAAATTAAAAGTATATGCTAAAGATAGTAAGGGGGAATTATTCATGTTTAAATCTAAAAAGCGAATTGTTGCACTGGTATGCACAGTATTAATTGTTGGACAAGCTTCAACAGGACTATTCGAACCAATAAAAGGCTTTTCTTACACCGCCTATGCCAAAGATACCGTAGGACAATCAAAGCAAGTAAAAAAAGCTAAAAATGTAATAATGATGATAACTGACGGGACTAGCGTAGAATCTGTTACCCTTGCACGATTATATAATGATCTAAAAAAAGATGGGATCGCAGGAAATGATTCTTTAAATATGGATTCCATGTTAACTGGTCTTGTACAAACTTATTGGCAAGATGGCCCTATTACAGATTCTGCTCCAGGTGGAACTGCTTATTCTACTGGTTACAAATCTGAAGACAAACATATTGCTACTTTAAGCACAAAAGATGGGAATATACCTAAAGCAACTTTACTCGAGGCCGCAAGAGAATCTGATAAAGCAACTGGTATGGTGTTTACATGTGAAGCTATGCATGCTACTCCAGCTGATTTTTCATCTCATGCTGCAAATAGAAGCCAGTACAACTCTATAATGAAACAAATGGTTTATGGAGACTTTGATGTTGTATTAGGTGGTGGTGATAGGCTATTAAGTTCAGAATCTCTATCTGCAGATGGAAAATCACAATATAGAAAAGACGGAGTTGACCTAAGAAAAGAATTAAAAAATATGGGTTACGATTATGTAACTAATAAAAACGAGCTTATTTCAACAAAATCTTCTAAATTATGGGGTATGTTTGCACCACAAGCAATGTCCCCTGATATAGATAGAGAAAGATTAACTCCAGGTCAACCAACAATAGAAGAAATGACAAATAAAGCGATTGATACATTATCAAAAGATAAAGATGGATTCTTTCTAATGGTTGAGGGGAGTCAAGTAGATTGGGCAGCTCATGCTAATGACCCATCTCAACTTGTTAGTGAAATAGTAGCTTATGATAAAGCAGTAAAAGCAGCTCTAGATTTTGCTAAAAAGGATGGGAATACTGTTGTAATCTCTGCATCTGATCACAGTACTGGTGGCGGTACTCTTGGTATGGTGGGTCTTGGTGAGAATATTGGTAAAAATTATTCCTCGGTTACTTTTGAGGATACAATCATGAAATTGACTAATGCTAAAGCATCTAGCGGCTTAATAGGAGCAGAACTTAAAGATAAAGATGAAAATACCATAAAGTTATCATTAAAGGAATACTTTAGTTTTGAAGATTTAACAAAAGAAGAAATTATAGAAATTCAAGCTGGAAACCTAAAATCTGTTGTAAATAAAAGAATTGGTATAGCTTGGACAAGTAATAATCATACAGCTGGTGATGTTGGCTTATACTGCTATGCTCCTGTAGGAATTAAAAAACTAACTGGACTTGTAGAGAATATAGATGTCGCTAAATATCTAGAAAAAATAACTGGTTTAAATCTTTCACAAACTACAGATAAATTATTTAAAAATGCAAAAACAGAATTTGATAAAGTAGGTGCAACTATTTCTATAGATTCTTCTGATGTGGATAATCCAGTAGTAAATATAAGTAAGTCTGGACACACTTTAAAGCTTAATGGATTTACAGATAAGGGAGAATTTGATGCAGAAAAAGTTGAATTTGATGGAGTAACTGTTTTGATCACAAAAGATGGTAAAACTTATGATGAAAAAGATATTTATCTACCTCAAGATGTGATAACAAAATTCAAAGAATATGTTAATATGGGCAAAGTAGTGGACATTATAGTTCCAGAAGTAAAACCTTCAACTATAAAAACAGGAGTTGTAACTGCAAAATCAGGTTTAAATGTTAGAAATCAAAGTAGCTCAGAATCTTCTAAAATAGGATTATTAAAATATAATTCTTCTGTTACAATAATTGGACAAAAGGGAAATTGGTATAAAATTAACTATGGAAAGTCTCAAGGATACGTTTATAACGGTTATATAAAATTAAAATAAATCATAAAAATCCCGCTGCTTAGCAGAGGGATTTTTTACTAGTTGCTACCTACGTATGTTCTTATACGCTGCATAGCCTACGCTTAACATCATAAGTTGCCCTAGCAAGTGGGACGATTCACGCCCCACTTGCTAGGATTTACAAAAATAGATATAGTCGCATTTTTTGCTTGTTATTTATTCTTATACTCTTTTTCTAGTTTAGAGAATATATAAGATATTATTAATGCAATTACCCCTACTATCATAAATACTATTGTCTTAATTATAAAGTCGAATGAATAAAAATCTACCAGCATAACTTTAGCACAAGTTATTAATGATAATATTAAACCATATTTTCTAAGCTTAGAATTCTTTATCTTAAATCCTAAAAACACACTACCTAGAGCAACTAACATCAGTGATGTACTCATCAGTAATTGTTTAAATTCATATACTACATCAACTATAAAACTTAATCTCACTACTATATAAGTTGATAACAATGCATAAATCAATACCTTATAGTTTCTTAATGCCATCGTACTTATATAATCCTCATTGAACATGGATACTAACATGTAAACTATAAGAGCTGTGGTTAAATAAAACTCTGTATTCCCAAATAAACCTGAAACTACACAAGCTAAAGATATAAAACATAAACTTATATAATTCATTGTTTTTATTTTATCATGCCTTAATATATCCACTTTGTTTATTATGACTGTGTAAATAATACATATACTAAGCACTATGAATGACTCTAAATTATTAAACATATCTTTATCTATCATCTGACTTAATACCCAATCTACTATAGCTAGCAAATAAAAATATTTAAATACTATAATTCCTAAAGTATTTTTAATCTCTTTACTACCATAGAGTATTAATGCAAATAATACTAAATATATTATACTAATAGTCTTATTAATATTAAGTAAGTAACTTAATATGCTTATGAATACTAATCCTATTAAAGTTATTTTCAAAAGTGCATTCTTATCTTTTAACCATGCCATTAGTGTACTTAAAACTAGAATAGATATTGCAATTATTATTACTGTCGTATATTTATCCCCCCATTCTATGTTTATTCTTAAAAGTATAGTTAAACAAGTTAATACAAAACCTACATAACCAGTCCATTTCGCTGTATTTTTTACTGTTAATAGTATTACAAGTCCAATAATACAGTAGGCAACTAATGGTAGATACCACATAGTTGAGTCTATATATATTCCCAATGTTACCAGTGGATATATTATAAAATACAGTAGTAACCCTACCGAATTAAGTATACTTTCTTTTTCTTTGCAAGTCAGCATAAATTGCACACTATATATAACAGTGACTATTATTAAAAGCAATACCTGAATATTCTCATCAAAATTGAAACCAATTATTAAAGTAGAAAATAAAGCTAATAATGATGTGTAAAACTCAAATGATATGTTTATATCTTTGTTTTTAATTGCTTGAAGTGGAAAAAATATATTTAATATATTTATAAACGTTAATATTGCAACTATAATGTAAGACTGCTGTACTGATATCTCACCTACAGGTACTAAGCATATATATGCGCCTATTAAAGTTACAATCCTTAACAAATTTGATTCCTTTTTATAGCTTAAGTAAATTGCTCCACCAGTTATAATTGCAGTGATGATTAATGCTGCTATTCCTGTAATATTATCTAATACTAAGTAGTTTATTATTACTGCTGTATATAAACCAGATATCCCAAGGGCTGTTATACCTTTTGAGAATTTGTAATTTTTCTTACTAAAGTATAATTCCCCAACTAATAGAATTACTGTAGGTATTACAAACAGAGTTATCCCCTTCAGCTCTTTTGACATAAAGTTTACATAAACATATCTTCCAAATGTAGAAAGAGATATCAAAATTAAGATTATACCCACTAAGTTTAATGCTCCTACTCCGAGTTTTAGTCCATTCCCTGCTTTCTTCTTAGCTTTAGTATTATTTACCATGGGTGCTGTCTCGGGTAAAGGATTATTACTAGATTCTTGTGATGCAGTGGTCTGCCTAATTTTTATTTCAAGATCAACTAGCTTACTTTCTAAGTTACCTGCAAGTTGATATAATTTAGATATTTCTAGATTTAATCCTAATTTTTCAGTGGCATTTGTATTTACTAGTGTGTCCATTCTATTTTTCAGGGCAGCAAACTCATTTATAGTTTTGTCCCCTATATGGTCGCTTGTAACCTTCAGTTTTTCTAATAGCTGTTTATTTTCTAAGTATATTAACTCTTTTTCCTTTTTTTCTACTGTTTCTAAGTCTAACAATATTAGACTTATTTCTTTATTTGTCTCATCTTGTAATCTTAAATACTCATCAATATTCTTCATTTACACTCCCCCTTATATGTTAAGAGCTTTCACGGAAACTCCTTAGCTCCTGTGATTACTCATTTTTAGTATCATTGATTTTTGTTGATCCCCCACTTTTTTTGCATAAAACACTTGACATGTCTGTAAAATTTTGCGGTCCTCCTCTTAAATACATGTTTTACTAGGAGGATTATTTTATGCTTAAAAATTGGAGCTCTCATGCTGATTATCAGCAATTTATTATTTCAAACCTCTCATCTTTCTACAAAACTTTTCCTAAAAAAATTATAGA
>NZ_JBNMNU010000209.1:0-6670 GCF_051278035.1 Clostridium sp. | reverse complement strand
AACAATAACAGTGTGGATAAACAAACTAAAACCAATAGCTGTTGATAATGATAAAACTATTACTACCGAAGACTATCGGAAAATGTTAAAAAAGATAGCAGTATTAGCCTTTATACGTAAGCGTCAAACCTTACCCACCTTCTTAAATACATATATTCACGAAAAACTAGAAACAAAAGCCCCCACATTCCACTGAAGAGGGGGATTAATTTATGCTTATGCACTCTCTAATTTTTCAGCCTCTGTTTCAGTTGGTGCTTTACAATTTTCTGGTATAGTGGCTGACCAAGGAAGTAAATTATCCAATGAATTCACGTATATATATAGTATTTTTCTTAATACTTTTCGTATGTACATCTTGTACATTATCTTTAGGTATATTTTGTACCCTACCCTTAGGTATATTTTGTACATTGGGTACATTTTGTACATTATGTATCTTTTGTACACTACCTTTTAATATATAGTAATGGTTCTTTTGTTTTACTGTTTCTTTTTTTATATACCCTTTTTCAATTAATGAATCAATTATTTTTATAACATATTTTATATGTGAATACCCTAAAAGATTCTTTAAAACCTCAAGACTTGGGTATGCATATCTTTTTAATTGATTATTAAATTTTATTAACATAATTAATGTTAGTTTTTCCATAGGTCTCAAATCTTCATTATCCAATACTTCATCATTATCTATTACTGTATATCCCGCCATCTCGTCACCTACTTTTTACTACCACTCAATTTGATTATCTTTAGTTATAAAAAGCTTTAAATAATGCTCATATAATAATTTGTCTTTAAGCATTAATTAGCCACTACCATCAAATCTTTAATATTATCAAGGTCATCTAAATTTTTACCGTTATAGGTATCAAGAAACCTTACAACTTCTAATTTTGTAATTTTCATAGATCCAAGTTTCAATCCCTGCAATAATCCATGATTTATTAACTCATATACCGCATTTTTATTAACCTTTAGTATTTCAGATACTTCCGCAACTGTATATAAATAACTTTCCATGTTCTTCACCCCTAAATTTTTTTATTATCCTTGTGCCACTATAAATTTTAAAGATATGATTTATTGATTATCCAACTCGTTTAACTTTTAATTTTATGTAATATTCTCACTCCTTTAATGTTTCGTTTGTGTTCTTATGCCCTTATATTATGATTCATTTGTTGTCATGTCAATGTTTTATGTTCCATTTGTTATCATGTATGTTATAATATTTTAAGAGGTGATATCATGACTTTAGGTATAAATATTAAAAAAATAAGATTAGAAAGGAATTTAAAGCAGAGTGAACTTGCTGATATGGCTAAAATATCCCGTGTAGCTATTGGAAATTATGAACGAGGCACCAGAGAACCTACTGCTACAATACTAAATAAAATAGCAACTGCTCTTGGTGTAACAATTAATGATTTAGTTGAAAAAATTAGTTTTGAAGGCGATACTTTAGAAGAGATAACGTCACAACTAAACAGTAATGAATTAATATCGGAAAAACGCAAACAACATGTACTTGATATTCTTCAACCTAAAATTAGATTACACGAAACTACCCCTGAGGTTAGCGATGAACAAGCTTTAATTCATGTAAAAGGATTACTTGATTACATCAAATATAATACTATCCTAAATACGAATGCAATGATTGCACTTAAGAACGCTACTATTATTACACTAAAACTTAAACTCGAGGAAATGGATAATGACCCTGAATAGACTATAAAAAATAACTCTTCAATATAACAATTAAATAATTTTGGAAGTACACTTATGAAAGCTGGAGTACTGCAACGTGATCTTACCTGGTCTTACTATCTTAATTTAGATATAGTTGATGGAAAAAGATGGCTTCAGGACTAAAGGGGATGCGGACTTTATCTGAACAAGAGTATAAAAGCTTTTATAACGGTATAAAAAATTCATAGATTTTGAACTTTATAAACTAAATGATGAGGTGAAATAATGGAAGGTTCAGTTCGTAAAATAGGATAAAATTGGTTTTACTGTTTTGATATGGGTAAAGTTGATGGGAAAAGAAAAAGAACAGAAAAAAAAGGAGGGAAAACAAAAAAAGAAGCCCTCAAAGCTCTACGAGAAGCTATAAGAGATTTTGAAAAATGCGGCTCCATCAGTAAGGAAAGTAATTATAGTGTTAGTGATTATTTTGATTATTGGTATAAAGAATATGCATTAATTAATTGTAAATATAATACTCAAATAAGTTATAAAAATATAATTGAAAATCACATCAAGCCCAACCTAGGAATATATAAATTGAAAACTATAACTCCTGGAGTATTGCAAGAATTTCTGAATAAAAAATATATGAATGGTTTTACTAAAAATACACTCTCGGGATTTTATGGCGTTCTATCAGGAGCATTTAAATCTGCTGTGCATCCTTATCAATTAATTAAGGAAAACCCTATGACATATGTTAATATGCCTAAAATTCAAAACACAAAAAAGAATAAAGAATAACTTAAAGTTATATCTATTGCCGACTATAAACGGATAATTGAAAGGTTTCCAGAAGGTAGTAACTTTTATATACCAATACAAATATCCTTTTATACTGGAATGAGAGCATCTGAAGTCTGTGGTATGACATGGGATTGTATCGACATAGAGAATAAAAAAATTACGGTTGATAAACTTATATATAAAGAGGATGTTTGGTGCTTTGGTACTCCAAAGACCGAAAGTTCAGAGCGAACTATTGAGATGGGTAAAATATTGACAGAGCTATTGAAAAGACATAAAGAATCACAAGAAAAAAATAAATTAAAGTATGGCATCCATTATACTAATAAAACTTACATTTACAAAGATCGTAATAGAACCTATACAAGTATAGATCTTGTATCCACAAAAGAAAACGGTGAACTTATTTCAACCGAAAGTTTAAAATATTTAAGCAGAGTAGTTAATTATGAACTTGGAATTAAATTTAGTTTTCATTCATTTAGGCATACTCATGCAACCATGTTTCTTGAGGCAGATGCTGATTATACAAATTATAAAGGTATTCAAGCTAGATTAGGACATAGCAAATTAGCCACCACTATGGATACCTATTCCCACATCACAAAAAGAATGAAGCAAGCTGATATTGATAAATTTGAAAAACATCTTTCCGACATACTTGAGTAACCGTCGGAAAAATGTCGTAATCTGATTAAGTTTTAAACATCTAAACCCTTGAAGCTATTGATTTACCTTGACTATATCTACAATAGTCTCAATATGAGGTGTATGTGGAAACATATCCATAAGCACTACCTTTTGCACTTTATATCCTCTGCTTATCATTTCCTTTAAATCAACTACTAAGCTTTTAGGGTTGCAGGAAACATAAACTATATGAGGTGCATCAAATTTTATCACATAATCTAATGCAGTAGGGTGAACTCCAACTCTTGGTGGGTCTAAAATAATGCTATCTGGTTTATATTTTATATCTTGAATAACTTTAGCTATATCACCTGCTATAAACTCACAATTATTAAGGTTATTAATTTTTGCATTTTCATTTGCAGCATCCACCGCTTCTTGTATTAACTCAATTCCCAAAACTTTTTTTGCTTTAGGTGCAACTATTTGTCCAATAGTTCCCGTTCCACAATATAAATCAAACACAGTTTTTGATTCTGAATCTCCTAAAAAGTCCCTAACTATACTATAAAGCTTTTCTGCTCCCTTTGTATTTGTTTGAAAAAAAGCTAACGGATTAATTTTAAACTTAAGATCTAATAGATTTTCAATAATATAATCTTTTCCGTATAGTATTTCAGTTTTATCATCCTTAACCATATCAGATAACGAATCATTAAACATATGTATTATTCCAGTAATATTCCCATCACATTTTAACCCTTTTAGCATATTAGTAAGTTCAGTAAGATCAAGATCAATCTGAGTTGTAGTTACTAAATTCACTAATATTTCGCCGGTATTTTTAGCCTTTCGTACAACTAAATTTCTTAAATACCCCTCACGTGACATTACATTATATTGTGGCAATTTAAGTTCTTTAAAATAATTCAATACGAGTTTTAATATTTCTCTAAAATCATTATCTACAATTTTACATTCTGAAACATTGACTATACTAAAGCTTCTTCCTTTTGTATGCATGCCTAGAGCAAGTTCTCCGCCCTTTTTAAAATCACCAAAGGTAAACTCCATCTTATTTCTGTATTCAAACACCTCAGGACTTTTTTCTACACCTAAAAACTCAAAATCTTTTATTCCTGCTTCCGTAAACAATTTTAATACTTGTTGCTCTTTTAATTCTAATTGCTTTTCATAAGAAAGAAATTGATGACTACATCCACCACATAAATCCGTAATGCTGCACTTAGGTTCAATTTTATAGTCTACATCTTTGAGTATTTTTACGATTTTAGCCTCTACTCCTACTTGTCTCTTTTTTGATACTCTACCAATTACGGTTTGCCCAGGAAGTGTACTTTTAATTAAAACTTTTTCACCTTCGTAAAAGGCTATTCCTTGTGCTGGAAACTCTATGTCTTCTATATAAAATTCATACTCTTTACTTTTTTTCATAATATTTCAGAATCTCCTATCCTTTTATAATCGTTAGTCCAGATAATTTCTTACCAATTGTAGTGCATGTTTTTCCACTTTCCATAATACTCATATATAATACCATTACAACCATAAATATTATAAATGACATTTGGAATTTTTGAGTTACAAAATATCCTGTTAATCTGAGAATTGAATCTGCGATAAAAACTAATGCAGTTGATATTGCACCTATAACTATTAAATCTATAAGGCTGGCTTTTAAAGTATCTATAAATCTAAGTTTCATAGATTTTTCACCCTCTATATTTTCTATATGATTTATTTCCTCAGTATTATCCACATTTTTTTCATTTTGTTCTAACATTTTAAATCCTCCTAAATTATAGTATTATTTGAATCATTTTGTTACATTGTCTCTATAAGGAGAAAAAACACTTATGATTTATACTCCCATCTATATATAATACGTATTTATTGTATATAAATCAAGGGGCTAAGTGTATCTTTACAAAACTTACTAGTCATAGCCCTTACATTTATGCTCGTAATCATTTATAATGGTTATGCAATCTTGCACATAATTTAGTTTAAATAAAATTAGGTAGGTGTTTTATGTTAACTATTATTTTTCTATGTATAGCTGGTTTTGTAGCAGCTTTTGTAGACTCAATAGCAGGAGGTGGAGGCTTAATAACCGTACCCGCCTTTATGCTTACAGGACTACCCACTCACATGGTGCTTGGAACTAACAAATTTAGTGCCACTGCTGGTTCTTTTACCTCTTCTCTTAAATTTATAAAATCAGGTAAGGCCAATTTTAAACTTTTAAAATATTTGATCCCTTTTACATTCTTAGGTTCAATGCTAGGGGTTAGAGCGGTACTAAATATAGATCAAAAGTTTCTAAACGGACTAGTTTTAATTCTTATCATGTTTATAGGAATTTATACTCTTTTTTCTAAATCCTTGGGCCTTAAAGATAAATTTCAAGGACTTACTAAAAAAAATGTGTTCTATGGAATAATACTTGCTTTTTCTCTTGGTTTCTATGATGGCTTTTTTGGCCCTGGTACTGGCTCATTTTTAGTTTTTGGATTTATAAGTATCTTTGGCTTCAACTTTTTAGCTTCTTCAGCTAACGCCCGGATTTTAAACTTTACAAGCGGCATTACAGCTCTAGTTTTGTTTGCTCTCAGCGGAAAAATCAATTATACGCTTGGAGTCCCAGTGGCAATATCAATGGTTATAGGGGCTAGAATGGGGACAGCCGTTGCATTGAATAAGGGTTCAAAACTTATAAAGCCTATATTTGTAACAATGTCTTTAGCTGTTGCGGTAAAAATGCTTATAGATATATTTTACTAATTATTATGAATGAACATCAAAAAGTAGTTGGCTGTTAATCCAACTACTTTAAGTTTATTCTCCTGTCTAACGTTTTAAAGAAACTATCATTTTAAATAACTTATCAAGGTAATCAAATGGTATGAATTCACCATTGCATACCATCTGTCTGATTTCCTTAATGCTTACCCATTTCGCGTCAGCAACTTCCTCATACTGAAGTTTTAAATCCATAATATCAACATTTTGGCGTACTAGCCAAATATCATGAAACCTATTTAAAGCTTCAACTGTAAATAAAATCTCACCTGTACCCATATCTAGTTCAATGCCTAGCTCTTCCTTTGTTTCACGGATAGCAGCGTCCATACTACTATCCCCAACTACTGCAGACCCAGCAACAGAACCATCCCACATATTTGGCCATCCCTCTTTCCATGGTTGCCTCTTTTGAATTAGGATTTCTCCCTTGTCATTAACAATCCAAACATGAATAACCAGATGATAATCACCTGACCTCATAGGAATACCTCTTTCATGAGTACATCCAGTTTTTCGTCTATTTTCATCATAAATATCCCACAATTCCATATTAATATCCTCCTCAAAACAATCTATATTCCATTAATCGAATAGAAGCTAACAATTAAAATGTTTCGCCCCTTTCACAACACCCTACGTACCGTTCGGTATAAGGCGTTTCATTAGTTTACGGGTTTAACGTGGTTATAATAATCCGAAAAGAATATGT
>NZ_JBNMNU010000208.1:0-6727 GCF_051278035.1 Clostridium sp. | reverse complement strand
ACTACTACATATACTATCGTATACTTTCGGATAGATTGCATTTACATACTCTGACACACATGAATAATCTCCTAGAGGCATATCCTTAAAGTAGCTATCTAATCCATTTAAACATCCTATATAAATCCCAGAATGAGTCCAAAATCCTGCTATACCGATGTTTGTTAGTTGATAATTGTTTCTCTTTAGCAGAATATCACCTGGTAGCAATTCTTCTTTTATGACATTAATATCTTCATTGCTAACATATTTTTCTTCTCTACTAGAGTAATCCACTCCAGTAATGCTTATCGCAAGCCATTTCTGAACAGGAAACCATAAATCAAAAACATTCTTCCCAAAAAAATCAAGAATATTATTAAAAACAATACTTCTATGGTTTCTAACAAGTTTTATAACATTTAAATAGTTGCAACTTGCATAATCTAATAATTCTTTTTCCCACTCACCTCTCCCATAACCATGCACTTCATGATAACTCACCATAAAATGAAAATAATGCTTATTCTTAAATAGTGATATCATGTGAGTAATTTCGGTTATTTCTTGTGTAATGTAATAGTACTGTTTTTTATTAATATTATGTTCTGGTCTGCTTTCGTTTAACATCGATTCTAAATATTTATTTTTTTCTATAATACTCGCTAATAACACAGAATTTTTTCGTATTGCTAAAGTAGACGCATAATTTAGTAATATATTGCTAAACTTAGTATGTGAATCTTCTTTACCCTTGAGTATAAGGCCGATTTTATATTTTTTCCTGATTTCATTTAATCCATTGTAACATTCCACGTAGCTAACCCATATATCTAATATGCTTCGTTTATGTGCAGAAGACATATTTTGAATGTCCGCTGCGAATAAACTTTCCGGTCTCTGCATATCCGCCACCACACGTTCTAATTCTCTTATTAGATTTAATGATTTGTATATATCCTCACTTACTGTTGTATGATGTAATCCCATATCCTTGTCCATTATTTCATCTTCATTAATAAAGTAACCTTTTAATATTAATCTCAATATAAAAACAAATAAAACAATAACTATTAGTAGTATTAAAAACATTTTAATACAAAACATATTTATCCCCCATAAATCCATTACAGTAATTTAATATTATTATACCATAAAAGTTACTTCTGCTTTAGTAATATAATTATAAATTTATATTTTCTATAGATTTTATTTTTTATTGTTTTTTTTATATAATTATATGTATACTATATTATATGATGAAATGAATTATTTGGAGGTCTATATGTTTACAAGCGAATTATTATTGCGTTTTTTTAATTTATTATTTTTTATTAATATCCTCTTTGCCTTAGCAGTTGTTTTCATTGAACGTAAAAATCCTACAAGTACTTGGACTTGGCTTATGGTGTTGCTGTTTTTACCAAGCGTTGGTTTTATTTTATATTTATTCCTTGGTCAAAATCTTAAAAGAAAAAAAATGTTTTCATTAAAAAAGGAAGAAAAAGAAAATCTGGCCTCAATTATTGATAAGCAAAAAAATTTCTTAAACAATGATAATTTAACTGAAACTAATCCTTTTTTAAGTAAATACTCTGATATGATGCAACTTAATCTATGTAGCGACAATGCATTTTACACAAATAATAACCATGTAGATATATTTACAGATGGTAAATCAAAATTTGATAAACTAAAAAAAACCCTCAAAGCTGCAGAAGTATATATACATATGGAGTATTATATATTTCAAAATGATGTTTTGGGGGCAGCTATCCTTAAAATCCTATGTGAAAAAGCTGAAGCAGGAGTTGAGGTAAAATTACTCTATGATGGGATGGGTTGTCTTAAGGTAGCTAAGTCTTTTTTCGCCCCTCTAACCAAAGCCGGCGGAAAAATTGCAATTTTCTTTCCACCCTTTCTTCCCTATATAAACCTTAGAGTAAATTTTAGAAATCACCGTAAAATAGTCACTATCGATGGAAAATATGCCTTTATAGGAGGTTTCAATATTGGTGATGAATACTTAGGACTTTCAAAAAAATTCGGGTTTTGGAGAGACACACACTTGTTCATACAAGGTGACGCTATTGATGCACTAGAACTTCACTTTTTAATGGACTGGAGATTTGCTGCTGATGAAGACTCTGTTTTTGATGATAAGTATTTTCCTCACAGGACTCACATTGGATATACAGGTCTTCAAATGGTTTCAAGTGGTCCTGATTCTACTTTTAATTCTATTAAAAATGGTTATTTAAAAATGATTAGTAAAGCTGAAAAAAACATTTATATAGAAACTCCATATTTTATTCCAGATGACAGTATATTGGAGGCTTTAAAAATAGCCTCCTTATCTGGAGTCGATGTCCGTATAATTATACCGAGCAAACCAGATCATCCCTTTGTATATTGGGCATCTACCTCCTATATGGGAGAGCTACTAAATTCCGGAGTAAAATGTTATACCTATACTAAAGGCTTTCTTCACAGTAAATTTATTTCTATTGATGAGTCTATAAGTACTGTAGGTACCGCTAATCTAGATATTAGAAGCTTCATTTTAAACTTTGAAATTAATGCTTTCATATATGATAAAGATATAACTAAAAAGTTGGAAGATTTTTTTATTAATGATTTAACATTTTGTGATGAACTAACTATGGAAAAATATATGAATCGAAGTGTCATTGTTAAATTCAAGGAATCTGTTTCAAGGTTACTTTCCCCTATGCTATAACTATAAAAGA
The DNA here is from genome assembly GCF_051278035.1 of Clostridium sp. Lineage (GTDB taxonomy): Bacteria > Bacillota > Clostridia > Clostridiales > Clostridiaceae > Clostridium_AD. The sequence goes on along the minus strand of NZ_JBNMNU010000208.1, from coordinate 3,998 downwards.
GCTAAGATTAAAAATCTTAGCTCTTTTATAGTTATGTTTATTCTACTTTCCTTCTACGTTCTTCCACTGAAATGGGTATACTAAATGAGAAATCAGTTCCCTTTCCTACTTCACTTTCCACCCATATTTCCCCACCATGTTCTTCTATAATATACTTGCATATAGCTAGTCCAAGTCCTGTTCCACAGGGTTTATTCGTAAGCTTATCTCCAACTTGGCTAAATTTTTCAAACACATATTTTTTATCTTCCTCTTTAATCCCTATTCCTGTATCTATAATACTTACTATTATATTTTCTTGCACTCTTCTAGCTGTACAAACTATGCAACCTTCTTCTGTGAATTTTATAGCATTAGAAATAAGATTAATTATTACCTGCATCAATTTATCCTTATCTGCCATAACTTTTAGAAGTGGTTCTCTTATATTATGTATAACCTGAAGAGATTTATTCCTAATTATTGGATTAGTTAACGTTATTACCTGCGTTATAATTTCTTCGATGTCAATTTCTCTCATATTCAAGCTAATTTTTCCTGCTTCCATTCTTGATATATCTAGCAAATCATTTACGAGGTTAGATAACCTCTCGCCTTCTGATAAAATTATATTAAAATTTCTCCTTATTTTAATTACTGAACTTTGATTTTTTTCCATTGTAAGATCTAATTTATCTACTATTTGGCCTTCAAATCTTCGCTTAACCATTTCAGTAAAACCAATAATTGAAGTTAGTGGAGTTCGAAGTTCATGAGAAACTGTGGCTAAAAAATCTGTTTTCATTTTATCCATATCTTTTAATTTCTTAAAAAGTTCAGCATTTTCTAAAGCGATACCTGCCTTACTAGTAAAAGAAAAAGCGTTAGATATTTGAATTTCATTGTAAGCGAACTTTTTATGATTTAGCATTATTATTACACCATACATACTATCTTTATTAATTATCGGAATTATAAGTAAGCTCCTCATGTGATATAATAATATTTGAAAGCTAGTACTATACTTTGTATATTCTGACTTCTTTAAATCCTGAACGTAGTATGGCACTCTATTTTCTATAACTTTTTTTATTAGGGCAGTAAATTTATCGTCCTGCAAATAACTACTTAGACCTTTTTTATCTTCATATCCAAGAGATGCCATAATCTTAAAGCTATTTTCATTTTTAAATATACTTATAGCTGCATCATAATCTGAAATTTCATATAGACTTTTAATTAATCTATCGAAAATATCGTTTATATCCGTTGTGGATTTAAATATATTAACAGTAGCATCCATTTTTTTATCAAATTCCTTAGATTTTTTAATCATTAATATTTTGATTGTCACATTAATAAATATAATGTTTGCTATAATTATAATACCAATATACAAATATAATTTTCCCCAAAATATTTCCATCATAATATACCTCTAATGGTTATTAACCGTTTTATTTGTTTTTAAGTAAAATGTGTAGTTTAATTCGTTACTATAATGAACCTACCAATTTTTTAACTATATGTCAAGGATTAATAATAAATTATCATATTGAAAGAGGTGCTTTATGCGAAAAGTAGGAAAAGTAATCAATATAGAAGCCAATAAAGTTTATATCATAACCTCAAATAAAGAATTTGTAACCCTTGAAAGGCATAGCGTTGAACCTATAATAGGAGAGATATATGCAGGAGAAAAATTCAAAAGCATTGCCCTTTGGAAATATTTCTTAGTAATCGTTTGTGTTATATTACTTGCATTTTCAGCTAGGAAATTCTATTTAAATAACAAGTATAATTATTCCGTTATAGTAGACATGAATTGCACTTTGAAGATGGAGATAAATGGATCTGGAGAAGTTAAAAATGTTAAAGGCATTTCCTTTGGAGGTTTAAAAATGGAAAAAAATTTTGATTTAAAACATAAATCATTAGATGAGGCCTTGCATCTAATCCTAGATGAATCCATTAAGCAAAAATACCTTACTAAAGCTCACGCAGACGATGGTTATAAACTTTCAGTATTTATTTCTGGTAATAATAATAATAGTAATAATAATAACACCATAGACTTAAGTAAATTTAAAGACTATGCTAATACGCATAATTTCAAGGTAATAATAAATAATAATGGAAAAGCTTTAATTGAGTAAGGGTATCCTTTAAAGGATATCCTTAGGATTATAATACAAAGTTTACTTTATAATTTCAAAGGACGGTGTGAAATGAAAACCAAACTTAATGAAAAAAGCAAAAATGTTATTTCCCCTTACAAAGATAATAATTCAAAAACAAGATTAAATAAATTTATAAGCGAAACAGGTTTTTGCTCTAGACGCTCTGCGGATAAAATGATACAAGGAGGTAAGGTCACTGTAAATGGAAAAATTCCTGAAATGGGTACCCAGGTGTCCGAAACAGATTATGTTGAGATAAGTGGTAAACCTTTAAAAATCAAAGAAGAATTCGTTTACTTAGCTTTCAATAAACCTGTCGGGATAACTTGTACTACAGAACATAAAATCAAGGGTAATATTATAGATTTCATAAACTTTCCCAAAAGAATTTTTCCTATTGGTCGTCTTGATAAACCCTCCCAAGGTCTTATATTTCTAACTAACGATGGAGACATCGTAAACAAAATTTTACGTTCAGGTAATAACCATGAAAAAGAGTATATAGTTACTGTGGATAAACCAATAAGCCATGATTTTATAAAAAATATGGCAAATGGCATTCCTATGCTCCAAACTATAACTAAAAAGTGTTTCATAAAAAAAGAAAGCAAATATGTTTTCAGAATAATTTTAACTGAAGGACTTAATCGTCAAATACGAAGAATGTGTGAGTATTTAGGCTATGCTGTTGTACGACTTGAAAGACTTAGGATTATGAATGTTTCTGTGGATAAAATGCCCGTTGGAAAATGGAGATATTTAACACAAAAAGAGCTTAGTGGTATAAACAAGTTAGTTATTGATTCAATTAAAACGGAAGATGGTTCAAAATTATAAGTTTTTATAACGTTATCCACATTATATACACAGAAATTGTGGATAACTTGTTAATCTTAGATAATAATAATTATGCTTTATATTCTAAATGCGCTATTGGCTTATAATTAATTTTATTTATATTCCTTAAAAATTAAATAATGAGATGTTTTATTTGTTATTACAATATATTTCATTTAGAATCACAAATTATACACATTAATATTTTCTAGTCCACAATTATATTGAATTATGTATGTTTTTTAAAAATATATATATACTATTTAATACTTATCCACATTATCCACAAGTTTGTTGTGCATAACCTGTTAAATCTATGTTAACGGATAAAAACTACAGTTTTTCGGACTATATTATTATAAATACTTGTATTTTAAATGAAATATTGTAAATTTAATTTATTAAGTTATCCACATTATCCACAGTTTTGTTGATAACATGTTGATAACTTATTTCTTATTTTATAACCATCTTACCTTTTACTACAAGCCTGTGAGTGGCTACTCTTATAGGTGTGCAAGTCACTAATGTGATTTCTGCTCCCTCAGTATTATCTAAAACTGATATTTCTTCTGGTTCTACAACTTTACTTTCGTATACCTCATATTCGAATTCCCCACCTTTTGTAGTAACTATTATTATATCACCTATATTAACTTCATCTAATCTATTAAAATATTGATTATAAGTATAGCTTCTATGTCCTGCAAAACAAGAATTACCTTGCTCGCCAGGCATTGGTGTTTCAGTGAAATGTCCAACTGCATATTTTAATATTTCCGTACCAATGCCTTCACTAAGAGCTACATTTACATCAATTTTAGGAATAGAAATAATTCCTATAGTACCTGTTTTGTTGTCTGAAGACTTTTTATTGGTAACATCTATATTTTCACTAGCACCTAAACTCGCATCAGTTTTCTGAATGCTTCCTTTAAAATCTTGAATCATCATCTTTTGTTTTATATTAGCCTCGTACCGCATTGATAAAGCAGAGATAAT
>NZ_JBNMNU010000207.1:0-6888 GCF_051278035.1 Clostridium sp. | reverse complement strand
TTAAAAGATGTTCTAGGTAAACAGAGAAGTACAGGTAAAAAACTAGGAGAACTTTTAATTGACGATGGCATACTTACAGAAAACGATATAATTGAAGTGCTTAAGATGCAACTAGACATAGATAGGGTATATTTAGATGTTACAGAACTGGATAAAAATGCAGTTGCATCTATTCCAGAAAATTTAGCAGAAAAATATGGGTTAATTGCTATAGGCTATGAAAATCAAAAGATTAAAATTGCTATGTCTGATCCTCTAAATATATTTGCCATTGATGATGCTAGAATAGCTTCTGGTTATGATGTCATTCCTTATATTGCTACGAGTGATGAAATTAATAGAGCTATTGATAAATACTATTCAACTCGAGATGTTGAGCAGAAGGCAAAAGAGTTAAATAAAGAGTCGAATTCTAAAAAAGAAAAAGAGAAATTGAATAAGCCTGAAGGTTTTAATTTAGATGATGTTAAAAATGCACCAGTGGTAAAGCTTGTAGATTCAATTTTTAGTAACGCTATAAAGTCAAGAACAAGTGATGTGCATATTGAGCCTTTTGAAGCTTATTTGAGGATACGTTATAGAGTTGACGGTACCCTGCAAGAGGTTCTAAGATTAAATAAAGATTCAGTGGCAGCACTAACTACTCGAATAAAAATCATGGCAAATCTTGATATTGCTGAAAAAAGAGTGCCGCAGGATGGCAGAATTATCACTGAAGTAGATGGCTCCATGGTAGATCTTCGAATTTCTGTTTTGCCCACAATACATGGTGAAAAGATTGTTGCCAGAATTTTAAAAAGAGATAGTTTTTTAGTAGGTAAAGAGCAATTAGGAATGGATGCCAATGATTTAGAGAAAATGGATAGGATTTTAAAAAGCCCATATGGCATAATACTCGTAACAGGGCCTACGGGGAGTGGTAAATCTACTACTTTATATGCAGCCTTAAAGGAAATAAACAACACTGATACTAATGTAATTACAGTGGAGGATCCTGTTGAGTATATGATGGAAGGTATAAGTCAAGTAAATGTAAATGCAAAAGCAGGACTTACTTTTGCAGCAGGACTTCGGTCTATATTAAGACAAGATCCAGATGTAATAATGATAGGAGAAATTAGGGATGCAGAAACAGCCCAAATAGCTGTAAGAGCCGCTATAACTGGGCATTTAGTTTTAAGTACCATTCATACAAATGATGCAGCTTCTGCTGTAATAAGACTTACGGATATGGGAGTAGAACCATATTTAGCAGCTACTGCGATTTCTGGTATTGTAGCACAAAGACTTATTAGGAAAATATGTCCAAGCTGTAAAAAAGGATATGAAGCATCACTTTATGAAAAGAATATATTGGATGTTCCTAGTGGTGAGAGTATAACCTTACATAGAGGCTCTGGTTGTACCGCCTGCAATGGTAGTGGATACTTGGGAAGGCAAGGAATATATGAAATTATGGAAATAACCCACGCGCATAGAGAGCTCATTCAAAACAATTCAAATACAGAAGACATAAGAAAGTTAAATGAGACTCTAGGGTTAAAAACTTTAACTACTGCATGCAAAACAAATGTATTAAGTGGAGAAACAAGCATAGATGAGTTTATAAAAAATGCCTTTTAAAAGGAATAAATGAGGTGATTAAATGCCCTTATATAAATACAAGGTTATAAATGATGATGGTAAGAAGATACAAGGAACCTTCAATGCCAATAGCAAAAATGAAGTTTTGGCAATGATTAAAGATAATGGATTCTATCCCATTGAGGTAGGAGAAAGCAGTGAGCAAAAGAAATTTGATATGGGTAATTATCTCACGAAAATAACAACTAAGGATTTAGCCATAATGTGTAGACAATTCTACACAATGCTGGACGCAGGTTCTTCAATGCTAAATTGCCTTGATATACTAAAGGACCAAACTGGTAATAAAAAATTAAAGGTTGCACTAGAAGAAGTCTATGATGATGTTCAAAAGGGAAATACATTATCACAAAGTATGGAGAATCAAGACAAAATATTTCCATACTTATTCATAAACATGGTACAAGCAGGTGAGGTTAGTGGAAAGCTTGATACTATAATGCTTAGAATGACGGAACATTATGAGAAGGACAATAAAATTAATGGGAAAATAAAGAGTGCTATGGTATACCCTATCATTCTAGGTGTTATATCGATATCTGCAGTAGTATTTCTTTTAATCTTTGTAATGCCAACTTTTGTTGATATGTTTGATGGTGCAGAACTGCCAGTACCTACAAGAATTGTTATAGGCATAGGTGATTGGATGAGGACGAAATGGTATATAGCAATAGCAATAATAATATTATCTACCGTTGGAATTAAAGCTGCAAAATCCACAGAAAAAGGCGGAGTATTTGTAGAAACACTAAAACTTAATATTCCACTTATAAAAGGTACTACTCAAAAAATAATAGTGGCACGTTTTACGAGAAGTTTAGCTACTATACTTTCTAGTGGAATTCCACTAGTGTCTGCATTAGAGGTAGTAGGCGGTGTGGTAGGAAATAAATTAGTACAGTCTAAAATAATGAAAGCAAAAGACAAGGTAATGAAGGGTATACCCCTTTCAACTGCCATAAGTGAGATAGAGATATTTCCCAAAATGTTGTACTCCATGATGAAAATAGGAGAAGAATCTGGAACTCTTGATGAAATTTTAGATAAAACTGCAAATTTTTATGATGATGAAGTAGAGGAAGCAATGCAGAAAATGACTACTATGATTGAACCACTTATGATACTTATAATGGGTGGACTTGTAGGATTTATAGTTATAGCGATGATGCTTCCGATGTTTGATATGGTTAATCATGTGCAGTAGAGGGTGCGAAAATCTCTTAAGTGCATTGCAACACGAGCGTGAAACGGGAAATTTCATTAACAAAAGAAGAATTTCTAAATTTAATTTCAATGTTTTTTCGCTTCTTATTGAAAGTCACTCCGGAGAAAATTTATATTTACTATAAATATTAGTGTATATAATACGATATATGCATTATAGAGTAATATAGATAGCATTAGATGTAGTAATATTAAAGCTAAATGGAAAACTGGATTCATTGAAAAAGTTATTAGCTCTCAAAAGGAGTTAAAATATAAACAATAATAAAAGGGGGAAATTAAAAATGATTAAAAATATTAAAAAGAAAAAAGGATTTACACTTATTGAACTTATTATTGTTATTGCTATTATTGGTATATTGGCGGCGATTGCGGTGCCTAAGTTTGGGGATATTCAGAAAAATGCAAAAATAAAGGCTGATATTGCGACTGGAAAGACAATATCTGATGCAGTTTCGGTTTTAGTAGCACAAGGTAAAATACCTGAAGCAACATTTAACGTTACAGGAGCGATAATTACAGAGTCTACTGAGGTTGATCCTCCTACTACTGATGCTCACATTGCTGGTCAAATAGGAACTTATCTTCAGTCAATACCAACATCTAGTTTATACAAAGGTAATCATTTTTGGGTTGTTATTGCTGATGGAAATGCAGCAGTTCATGTAAGTGATGCTGCAGAAGAAACCGCATTTAATACACAAGTGTATCCAACTCCAACTTCAGGTAGTGAATACGACACAGACTAAAATTTTAACAGCTTATTTATAATTTCATTTATCCAATGTTTTTATAACTTTGGATAAATGAAACATTTTAAATTACAAACAATACCTTGCACCAATAATTTAAAGAAAACATTATAATAGAACAAAACTATAGATATTAATATGCAAAAGTTGAAAATTCTTAATATATTACATCATCTATATGATGATGGCTGTATTATTGCACTGAAGGTGAAAATTGATATATTTTTAAGAGTAAATTATAAAATATTAATAGTTAAATCAAATCTAACATATATAAATCCATAATCATTAATTTTGAGAATTAAATCTTGTTATCAAGATTTTTACATACAAATACTAATCAAAGGAGGCTACCACCATGAAGATTCCGCAAAAAAACAAAAAAGGATTTACGCTTATAGAACTTATTATAGTAATAGCAATCCTAGGGATTTTAGCATCTATAGCAGTGCCTAAGTATGGTGGAATACAGCAGTCTGCTAAGAAACAGGCGGATGTGACTAATGCTAAGGTTATTGGAAATGCTTGCTCAATTTTAGTAGCACAAAATGCAATTATAGTGGATACTTCGGGGCTTGCTGCTAACGCTAATCTTAAATTACTTACTTATTTACAAACTGTGCCAACTCAGCAGATGAGTGAATTTTCGGGAGATCAATTTTATGTCACGGTAACTGTTTCTAATGGAGAGGTTAAGGTATATACAGATTCAGGAACGGATAAGAAAATCCTATACCCTATTATTCACGCAGATTACGCAAATTAGTTTATATATAATAATTCTCAACTATAAAATCCGCAAGGGGTGAAAAATTTGTTAGATAGAAAAGTTTTAGTTATAGATATTGGCAGTGGCAATATAAAAATTGTTCAGGGTGTTAGGAGTGGGAAAAGTATAAAGGTGTTTAAGGCAGTAAGCATTCCTACACCAAGAAATTCCTTTGATGATGGGCATATTAACAATATTATAGCCTTGAAAGGAAAGATTAGTGAGGCACTAGAAATTAATGAAATTAAGACTAAATCTGTTATTTTTACTACTGAAAGTTCTGCAATAATTACTAGAATTATAACTGTGCCTATGATAAAAAATTTAAAAGAGATGGAGTCTATGATACAGCTACAGATGCAACAGTATTTACCCATAAAGTTTGAGGATTATATATTCCAATTTATAATATTAGAAACATTTAAAGAAGAAGAGCAAAACAGTAAATTAGAGCAACCAGAAGAAGATCAAGAAGAAAAAATAGAAGCTAGAAAAGAGAAAAAGTTAGGATTAAATACAAGCTTGAAGATTAATAAAAATATGTTCAAAAGGAAAGAGGATGTACCTACAAAGGCTAGAGTTAGAATAGCGGTTATTCCTAAAGAAATGGCAGAGGGATATTTGGATTTAGCTAAGGAATTAAAATTAACGCCTATAGGGTTAGATTTGAATTTTAATGCAGTGACAAAGATGTTTGCAACGGAAATTAAAATTGGCAATGGACAATACGATAAAGAGGAAACCACTGTAGTTATAGATATAGGTCAACAATCTATAAATGTTGATATTATTTCTCGGGGAATATGTGAGTTTACAAAAATAATTAGCAGTGGCGGAATAAATATAGATAGTAATATAGCTCAGCAACTAGGGGTAGATATCTTTGAAGCAGAAAAAAGAAAAATGTATGAAGGGGATTTATCCGCTGAAAGTTTTCAGAAGGAAGATGAGGAGCTAGTTAACCGTGTTATTAGACTAGTAGTAGATGAATGGATGAGAGAAATAAATAAGATTCTACAATATTATAAAAATTCTAATGATGGAGAAATAATTAATAGTTTATATATTCATGGTGGTAGTAGCAAGATAAAAGGCATGGAAGAGTATATTGCAAATGCTCTAAATATGTCTATTGAGTGCATTAAAATCATTAAGGATATTAATTTACTGGATAGTGTAAATGGCGTAGAAACAGAGTATTACTTAAATGCTGTAGGAGCTATAATAAAAATTTAGGATGTGAGACAATGAGAGATTTTAACTTTTTCAGACCCTATCTCGACAATGAAAGTTTGTCCCTGAAAACTCGCTTAACTATAGTAATAGCATCTATATTAATTTTTGTTTTTATGGCTGCAATATTTGTGGGAAACAGCGTTAGGATAGTGGGTATTGAAAAAGAAATTAAAAGTATTGAAAATATAATGACTTCACCTAAGACTCAGCAAATTAAAAATGAGTTCGCGGCAGAGGGAGAAAAAACTAAAAAAACTCAGCAATATTATGAAGAGCTGAAAAAGGTAAGTTCAACTGTACGTAGCATGGACATAATAAATAGTGAACTTATAAGAAAAATTTCTTCAACTACTCCAGAAAAAGTTTTTTTTCAATCGATATCCATAACTGATAAAGCAGTACAAATTCAATGTTCCTCGGATAGTAGAATTTCAGCTGCAGAATTACTGCATAATATGAAGGAATTAAATATTTTTGAAGAGGTATTTATGCCAGGTATTAATTCAGGTTCAGAGGATAATGATTCTCAGCAAAAATTTACATTAATATGCACATTAAAAGGTGGGGAAGTAAATGAAGAACAAAATAAGTAGAAGAGAGAAGGTAATGATTGGCATTCTATGCATTGCAGCGATTATTACGGCTTATTATAATTTAATTTATTCTCCACAAAAACAAAAGATAGATACTCTAGTTGAAACAAAAATTAAGTATGATGAAGAATTATCACTGATAAGTAAACAAGCTTTGAATGTGCAAAACATGCAAAAGAACACAAAAATAATGAATTCAAATATTTTAGGACTTTCAGAAGATTTGCTTCCACCAGTAGTCCAGGAAAAGATTATTTTAATAATGGATAATTTAATTAAGAAATCTGAGGTTAGTACCGGTGGTTTTACAATGACAAACTATGTTTTAGAATCTGCTGAAGCGGTGGCAAATGATGCTTTAGAAAAACAAAAATCGTCACTAGATGTAATAGTAGACGAATACGATGCTTTAAAAAGTGCTGAAGCAAAAACAAGTAAAGCAGATGCAACTAATAATTCTACTGCAACTAAAGACAAGGTAGCTACAGATGATTCAAAAGCTAAAACTACCGCAGAAAATAAAGAGGCAGAAAAGAAATTACCAACTACTGTAGAAAAGGTTTCAATTTCTATGGGATATCAAGGCACCTATGATGAACTTAATGCTTTCATAAAAGCTGTGGAAGATTTTCCGGAAAAAATCATTGTTAACAATCTAACAATTTTTACC
>NZ_JBNMNU010000206.1:0-6948 GCF_051278035.1 Clostridium sp. | reverse complement strand
TTTATTCATTATGGTATTAAATTCAGGAATTTTAATATCTGAATGAATATCCAATTCGCTATTAAACTCTGTATACGTATCTTTTATAATTCTATCTACATTATTTTGCTTCATATTATTTCACCTCTTTTTAGTCTATAACCCATCGCAGCAACTTCAAAATATGCATCAACACATATAAGCTGGGCCTCTTATATATTAGATAATGTTTTTTTTAAAAAGTTTCATTTTTTTGTAAATTATCTTAATCTAAAACTGTTGCCGCAACTTCAAAAGAAGGATCAGCGCATATAAGATGTGTATATATCTTGTTTTTCGCCCTTTTATGTTTTGTTTTAACAGTGTTTATATTTAAGTTTAGTATCAATGCTATTTCATTTAAATTCAAATCACAGTAATATCTTAAATATATTATCTCTTGATCAACAGGATTTAACATTTTAATAGATTGTTTTATCTGCTCATTTGTTTCCCGTTTTATCAATAATTCTTCTGGAATATCTTCTGAGGAATTACCTAATAACTCTAAGTAAGTATCTTCACTAGGAATTTCCCTATTATATTTTCTAATCCATGACAAACTCTCATTCTTCGCTATTGTAAAAATCCATGGTTTAAATTTTTTTATATCTTCAATTGTATCAAACTTTTCATAAGCTTTCATTAAGGTCTGTTGAAGTATATCCTCAGCTAAATTCTGGTTTTTTATAATAGAGTATATAAATTTATATAACTCCTTATATACTATAGACATCTGTTCTTCAAAAGCTTTTTTTCTTTTGTTAGATTTAAATACATCAATAAACTTCATTACTTTTCTCCTTAAGTTAATAATATATGAGAGGATTTCAGAAAACCATTTCAAAAATAATAGCATGTCAATGACCAATGATTTCAACAGCAACAAAATCCATACCCTTTTTTTCATTGAATTCTCTTAATTTAAATTTTTCAGTGTTATTTCTAACATATATTCACATTCAAATATTTTTCTTGATTATATGGATATTATACCATTAAGTGGTATTTTAATAAATACAGCTAATGTAAAAGTAACACAATATTAATTTAATGTGTTAATTAAATTCCTTAAGCTCATTTTAGTTTTTTTATCATTTGGTGTGGTAGCTAATGTATTAATTAATTGTGATAGTGTTATTTTGTTTTTATATATTTTATCCACATCTGAATTAATAAATAAATTGGTTAACTCTTGGAATAATTCCGTAGTGTTACCATCAATATTATTTGACGAACGAGACAACCAGAAAACTGATCCTATTGTTGAGGTCATAAACCTTAAATTGTCATCCCTCTTTAAACCTCCTAGACTTGCACCTAAAAAGGAGAGTTGAGATTTAATATCATTATTTGTTATTTGTTGAGTATTATTTTTAGATATGCCATTGAAAAGATAACCATTAAAAACAATAGAGATAAACAACAATAAAACTAAAATTAAAGTTTTATTTTTCAACACAAAACCACCCCTTAAATTTGATAATTATAATTATATACTTTATTTATAAGGCTATGTTAGACAATAATGAGGATAAAAGAATATAAAATGGACTTCTCGTAAACAGACAAGCCCATATACTTTTTCCTAACTATTAAGTATAATTATCTCATTGTAAACTAATATTATAATGATTAATGCAGTAATTATAGGAATAAAACACCCTATTAATTTATATATTATAAATGGGAGACGTTTTTTTCTTTCCATCTCCGATATCATATATGGGAGACGCTTTTTTCTTTCCATTTCCGATACATCACAGTTTGACTTGCTAAACTGTTTTTTCATTTTTTTTAATCCTATTTCTCCATTAACAAGAAACCCAAAACCTACCAGATTACTTATAATAATAATAATCATAATTTTAATAAAATTTTGCATTGCTTTTCCCCCTAATTTAATTTTCGTTTTTTAAACATAATTGATATCTTTATAAAATTTACTTAATAATAAATTTCAAAAAGGTTATTCAGGTTATTAATGAACAATATTATACAAGTGTTTGTTAAATTATAGTTTATTTATACACTAAAAATAACATAAATTTCAAGTATAACGGATTAAATCATCTAAAAATTGGTTCTCTACCTTTGTAAGTAACAATTCTGGTATCTACAAAGTTTGTTGTACTATGAACTATAATATTTTTGCTTTTAATTATGTCTTTATCATCCTTAAAACATTGTAACCACTTGGACCAATGCAGATAATTATCCAAAAATTTAGTCGATACTCCATTAAATTTTACCATCCATTTTTTAAACTGACTATGCAAATTATTTACATAATTAATATGATAAATACCATTCTTATGATGGTCTCTCATAATACGTTTATGGTCTAAATTAAGGTCTCTACCAAATCGAATGTAACTTTTGTGACTATCTGTACAAATAATAGCATCATTGTCTATATGACCACCGTAAAGCCTTTCGAGGTCTCTATAACCCACTCTGCCCTTACATATCATTTCAAGAATAATATTGTTGTTTCTATCAACCGCTGTGGCTACACATATCTGTTCATTACTTATACCACGTATTGTAATTTCTTTACCTCTTTTGCGAGAACGTCTTGGCATTAAAAACCCACTTTTTTTATGATTACCTTTGAACGATTCGGCTACAAATGTTTCATCCATTTCTACAACACCATCAACATCTCCCGTACCCATAAATGTTCCTATACAATCAAGTATTTTATGTCTCATATAAAATGAGGTTTTAACACAAACTTCTATAATTTCAGCACTTTTTCTTATACTATTTCCCATAACCATACATTTAGCATAATTTATCCATTTTTCTAAAGGTAGTTTGGTGCTTGATAATGCAGATTTTGTAAAGTCATTAAAAGTCCTATTACAAGTCCTACATTTATACCTTTGTTTATCATTTAATTTACCATTCTTAACAACATGAGTTGAGTTACAATGAGGGCAAACCTCCCCCTTTGCAAATCGAGATTCTCTACAATCTTTAGGAAGACTATGAGTTAATGAGTTAAGTGACATTATCTCCCCTATGAAGTCAAATAAGTCTTGTAACTCTAAATCTGAAAAAGTTTTTATATCTTCTTTTAAAATACCCACGCTTGGCATATAATCACCTCATAAATGTATCTACTACCTTATTATAGCACAATACATAGTTAATAAAGTAACCCCATATCCATTGGATATGGGGTTACTTTCTATGAAACAGAAATAAATTATGTAGCTTTAAATATCACTATTATAATTTCTGTTCTCTTACAACCATTATTGAACTCAAAATGGCTGGACTTACTATACTTCTTTTGAATACATTGGGGATGGATTTGGAGCAAGTATAACATAACATGACATATCTTTATCGCTAGTATTTGTTAAGCTAAAAACTTCAGTACCCTTGCAGTGTATAACATCACCTTGAGTAATTTTATGATTTATGCCGTCGACACCCATATCTCCTTGACCTACAAGAACCTGAATAATAAGATCACTTTGTTCATGATTATGAGCCGGAACTCCTTGACCTGGTTTAAAATTTAAAACAAAATTAAGAACCCTATCTTCCTTGAAAATAATTCTTTTAGTGAATTTTTCCTCACTATATACCATTTTTTCAGATATTCTTTCTATTTTCATAATATTCCTCCTTTATTTAATAGTATGTTAATGGTTACTCTACGATTATTGCTCCCACTGGGCATTGTTCTTCTGCTTCCTTTGCACTACTTACAAATTTTTCTGCAACCTCATCTGGCGATGCTACTGCTTTTCCGTCATCTTCCATTTCAAAAATTTCTGGACATACCTCTGGGCATATTCCACATCCAATACATGTATCCTTATCTACGTGAGCTTTCATTAATATCACTCCTCTAACATATTTTTGATAATAAAAGAAATCTTATTACATTCTTTCAAAATCTGATTTAGTAACTCCACATAATGGACAAATCCAATCTTCTGGAATATCCTCAAATTTAGTACCCGGCTTTAGTCCACCATCTGGATCTCCTATTTCAGGGTCATACTCGTACCCACATACTATGCAAACATACTTATCCATAAAAACATCTCCTCTTAATTTATTGTTTCAAATATTTCTATAATTTATTTATTTATTTATTTATTTTAATATCTTTATTAGCTTCTTTCAATTTATTATGTTATAAGACTAGTATATTGACTAATCGTTATATTGTCGGTATCATACGTTACCAAACTCCAATTAAGAAGAAGTATCTAATTTCACCTTCTTTAACTGCGTTAGACGGGTCTCATCGACCTCAATGTGAAATTAATTCAATTGGTATTATGTTCCTTTCATAACAATTGTAAAATATTATTTTCATAATCATATCCTAGCTTTGTAGAATATCTATTTATTTTTTCACCCTAAATATATGGTATTATATAACTTATATTTAACCAAAAGAAACCCCAATCTGAGCTCCAGAGGGGGGGATCTTCATCAAATCTTACTAATGTTGCATCACCATGACTATCATTACATAATAATATTCCACCGACTTTTAAAAATTGTTTTGTTGCTTGGGCCACGAATCCTTATTATTCTCTTATAATTTTCCTATGGTAAATATAATCATTAATAAACCATATAATACATGATATTCCACATAAAATTGGTACTAGAACAAATGCACTGGTTGCTAAATTGCCCTCTAATACCAGTTTGAACCCCACTATCTACAATTCCAATTCTATTAGGAGCAATCTGAACAAACTGTTGCATATTATCTATGATCACATTAGGTGATGGTATTGACCTATTTTAAATCAGCAATATAATTTTTTTTGCCTTTGGCTAATCTATGAATATTTATTCTATTCAAATATTTTGTGATTAAATATATTATTGCAGATATCACAATTATGTATCCGCCATTGACTTCTGTAGTATAGTGATTATCATTTATAAAAAATAAAATAGCTGTCAAAACTACAAATAGCATTATTGAAAACACTGAGGATAATTTCTTCTTAAGCCCTTTTTCAGTAATAAATAATGGAGTTATCATCCCTTCTGTTACAAATATAATTAATACCACCCCAATATAATAAAGATATATAATTGGATTTGCTTCCCATGATAATCCGCCATAGGCCACAAAAGCTAATCCTGTAAACCAAAGAAAGAAATATCCAGATAGTTTAAGAAAAAGATTTAGTAAAATTTCTCTTTTACATGGTCCACTACTGTTATTGATAATATCATTAGTAAAGCCTTTTACATCATCCCCTACAGCCTCTTGCAAGCTGGAATTTCTTAATTCCAATTCTTGTGCCATTCCTATCAAGTCCCTTTGAATTACTTGTGCATCATATGAATTAACCTTAAACATACTCATACTTTTCATAATATTTTTAATGATCCGCTCGTCTTCTTCCCTTAATTCTATTGACTGCTTTTCATTTTCTTCTTTTAACAAGATTACTTCATTTTGAGTCATATTCTCATTCTCCCTCCATTATTTGATCCACAGACTTCTTTACATCATTCCATACAATTTCAAATTCTTTTAAAAACTCTTTTCCTATATTTGTTAAAAAATAATACTTTCTCTTTGGTCCTAGAGGAGACTCCTTATAAATAGATGAAATGATTTTCTTTTTTTCAAGTCGTAATAAAATAGGATAAGTTGACCCTTCTTTTACAGAATCAAATCCATAATCTTGTAATCGTGATACTATTTCATAGCCATATGTTTCTTCCCCACTTATTATCTTAACTATACATCCCTCTAATGTTCCACGCATTAACTGTGAACGATCTACCACATTAATCCACCTACCTTGCACCACATAATAGTTTAACTATATTGTACTGCATAGTAGTTTAATTGTCAATAAAATCCATAAGATTAATTTATGTTAATCATGGTATAATCAAATATATTTTGTTAGTCAAAATTGTAATCTATCTCGGTGCATTATTTATATAATAAGGGGTTGAAATTATGGATATAGAACAAAACATGTACAGAAAAGCTGTTGAATTTATTGAGCATCGTTTTCCACTAGGATGGGGTGGTGTGGCAGTAATTCATACTGAGGATGATAAATATTTTATAAGCGTGGCATTAGAAACTGCTAATGCTAGTGTGTCAGTTTGTATAGAAACAGGGGCAATGTGCGAAGCACAGAAATATCAAGCAAACGTAACACATTGCCTATGCGTTACAAGGGACGATGAAGTCTCTCCATTCAAGGTACTTTCACCTTGTGGTGTATGTCAAGAGCGATTACGTTATTGGGGAACGGATGTAAAAGTTGGAGTAACAACCAAAGATAACGTTCCTAAATTTGTAACTCTTAATGAATTACAGCCATACCATTGGACAGGGGCTTATCCGAATGAAGAGTTAGAGCATTATAAGAAAATTTAAAATTTACATATATCTTTCATCATATTATTTATAAGGTGAATTTTTAAGGTGACAATGCCATATTGACTATAAATAAAATTATTAACCCTTCATTTTCAGTGGGTTATAACAATCAACGGATTATTACAATATATAAAGAATATCTCTAATCTTTATATTTATACTAAATCATGGTATT
The DNA here is from genome assembly GCF_051278035.1 of Clostridium sp. Classification (GTDB taxonomy): domain Bacteria; phylum Bacillota; class Clostridia; order Clostridiales; family Clostridiaceae; genus Clostridium_AD. Next base: position 352 of record NZ_JBNMNU010000206.1, on the reverse strand, counting down.
GTTAAAATAGAATCGCAAAAAATTGTGAGGCATAAAGGTGTGTTATAAGTATGAAGTCAATACTATATAAGTATCCAATTACAGCGTCAGTTGTAAGGTAAGCATTTTTTAGGGGGGCACTTAAAAATGAAAAATAAAAAAGCTATTATTATTATAATTACATCCATAAGTATTCTATCTAGTATAATTCTATTTTTTTATGTTAAAACCGATTGGCCTGATAAACTTTATAATGGAATAAGGGGCATTGACTGGTTAATGATAATTGGGCTAATCCTTATGATTTTGAATATGATATTTATAATTATAAGTTTCTTACTTAATAAAAAGAAAGCATTCAAAATGATTATCA
>NZ_JBNMNU010000205.1:0-6959 GCF_051278035.1 Clostridium sp. | reverse complement strand
TGATCTCTAATAGCCTTAATAGGTAGATTCATTCCAGACATAAGTACCATAGTTTCAAGTCTTGATAACATATCTCTTGGAGAGTTTGCATGACCTGTAGTTAATGACCCATCATGACCGGTATTCATAGCTTGAAGCATATCTAGGGTTTCTCCTGAACGCACTTCTCCTATTATTATTCGATCTGGTCTCATTCTTAAACTGTTTTTAACTAGATCTCTTATACTTACTTCCCCTTTACCTTCAATGTTAGAAGGCCTTGTCTCAAGTCTCACAACATGTATTTGAGAAAGTTGTAGTTCCGCTGCATCCTCAATAGTAACAATACGTTCCGTTTCAGGTATAAAAGAAGAAAGTACGTTTAAAGTGGTAGTTTTCCCACTACCAGTCCCACCTGAAACAACAATATTTAAACGTCCTTCAACACAATATTTAAGGAGTTCTGCCATCTTTGAGCTAAGAGTTCCAAAATTTATTAAATCTTCCACCTTAAAAGGATCTTCAGCAAACTTTCTTATAGTAATTGATGGTCCATCAATAGCTAGTGGTGGTATTATAGCATTTACTCTAGAACCATTGGGTAGTCTTGCATCAACCATAGGGGAACTCTCATCTATTCTTCTTCCAATAGGCGCTACAATTTTTTTAATAACATGCATCACATGATTATTATTTTTAAATTTAGCATCAGTAAGCACCAGCTTGCCATCCTGTTCAATATAAACATGATTCGGACCATTAACCATAATTTCAGTTACACTTTTATCAGAAAGTAATGCAGTAATAGGACCAAACCCTATAATTTCATCCAATAGTTCTTCCTTTATTTTTTTCTTTTGATTTGTTGTCATGTTTAGAGATTCTTGCTCAATGTGCTTCATAACAATAAAATTTATTTCTTCCCTTAATTCCTCATTTTGATCCGAAATATCATTAAAATCTATATCAAGCTCTTCTATTACCCTATTTTGAATTTTTACTTTTAATTCAAAATATGGATCTACTTCTTTTTCGTCAGATTTATTAGATTTTTTATCCACATTTATCTTTTCTAGTCTCTTTATAAGGGACATACAATCACCTCTACATTGCTAATTCTTTACACATTATAGCAATAGCTTTTCCTATTTTTAACTTATCATATTTAGGACTATCACAAAACGGCTTCCCTTTATTCACTGAGGTACTTACTGTATTTTGCTCCTCTGGAATCATAGCAAAAATGCCATCCCTAAATGCTCCCTCTACTTCTACCTTACTTATTCCGTATTTAGTTGTAAAATTATTAATAATTAATTTAACTTTATTTTCATCATAACCAAGAGACCTCATAACCCCTAGACCTAATTTTGTATTTTTAAGGGCAACTATTTCCATGGTAGCAACAAATAACACTATTTCAGAAAGGTCTAAAATATAAAGGGTGCTATCATTAAAATTAATGCCTGTATCAATGATAATCACATCATACTGTTTTTTTAGAGTCTTCATCATTTTTTCAATGCTATCTTTTCCAATATACTCTGCTGCTTCAGGTTTTACAGGAGCAAAAAGGATGTCAAGATTTTCATTGAATTTATGTAGGTAAGGTTTAATATTGTCGTATGAGTCTAATTGTCCATCCTCAATAACATCAAGAATTGTTTTCTCTGAATATTTGTTGACAAGCATTGATATATCTCCAAATTGCAAATCTAAATCTATTAGTAGAGTTCTCTTATGATACTCACGGCTTAAAGCCACAGCACTATTTAGTGCTAAAATAGATTTTCCTACTCCTCCTTTGGAACTGAAATAGGTTATGATTTTTGCAGTCCTCTGATTTTCTTCAAAGTTTGCTGCGTTTATAGCCTTATTTTTATATTTTTCATAGGTCGTAAGTATGGTATTAACTAACACTTCATAGTTAAAAGGCTTAATAATATACTCTTTTGCTCCATGGAACATAGCTTTTTTTAGGTATTCACTTTCAGCTTGAACAGACATAATAATTACTGTAACTGCGGGAAATTGGTTTGTTATTTTTTCTGTAGCTTCCAGACCATTGAGTACAGGCATATTAATGTCCATTAATATAATATCTGGCTTTACGTTAGGAATAAGTTTTAAAACTTCTTCTCCATTACTTGCTTCGCCAACAATTTCAAAAAAGTCATTTTCTAAAGTTAATATTTTCTTTATTACATTTCTCGTTTCTTCTATATCGTCTGCAATTATTATTTTAATCTTACTCATAATTTCACCCCTATTTTTCTAGTACCGGGATTTTAATGCCTGTTCCAGTTTCAATGAGATTTTCATTCCAAATTCCGTTAACTTGTTTTATTAATGAATATTTTGTTGGATCTCCATAGAAATCTTCACTTATTTTTCTTAGAGTGTCACCTTGTTTTACCACATAATAATCGTATTTTTTATAGTTATAATCACCTGAATTAACCTTATTCTCTTCTACTGTTTTAATCTTATATTCTGGAAATAAATTACTCATTTCTTTAAAATCATCCAAAATAAGTTCTTCCCATAATTCGCCGTCCGATTTGTAAATATAATCTTGTTTTAAAGGTCTTAACACAAGTTTTAACTTTCCAATATCCTCCGCCAGGGCTAACTTCTCTATATCAAAAATTGGCACAGATAACGTTGCTAAATAATTAGTAGGTACCTCTAATCTTTTTTCAACATCTCTATTAAGTTCTTTATCTATTGCTAACACCTCAATATTTTGAAGTAGTATTTTTGTAATATCTGGTCTAACAATTGTAGTCCCTTCTTTCTTCTCTGCTAATGACACAATTACGTCAACATAATCGCCTTGTTTGATAAGATCTGAAACACCTGTACTTCCATTAACATTTATGGAAACACCTCTATTATTACCTTCTATTTTTAAACTTAATTCGTTATCAAGTGAATTCATCAATTTATCTTTACGGAAACCTTCATCTTTCATTATACTTTCCTTAGTATATTTACCTACAACAGTAGAAATTTCTAAAATATAATCTTTAAATATTTCATTGTCAGGCAATTTGATTTCTTTAACCATTTTTTTATTAATTAAAGTTCTTGGTGCTATAGTTTCAGCTGCAACTAAAATAGTTTTTTCATTAACCTCTATTTCTGTTGTTTTTAGTGGTTTTAAGTATATGAAGATAGCTACGCTAATTATCACTGCTAACATGAAAGATATTAAAATTAATCTTTTTCCTGTATTTTTCACAAAGACACCACCTATAATCCTATTTCTTTAGTATTATTTAATTAATTTTGAACCATAGGCTCCAGTATCACTTATGGTCATATCAACCTCTCCATTTGTTACAAATCTAACAAAGCGTCCTTGAATTTGATTTTTTCCAGAGTTTTTTATAATTGCCTCCACATAAAATTCTGCAAAGCCTACCACTAAGACACTTTTTCTTCCATTAACATTTAGTGAATCTACTAAAGGAATTGTCCACAATCTAATAGAATTTCTCTCAAAATTAGAAAAGTCGCTACATTCTGAGTTAATGTAATTTTTTATCCCGTTAGTAGCACCTGCCATGTTACCAGGCTCAGTATCTATCATATCTCCCACAGTTATTGTGCCACTATAGCCGTAAATTCCATTTGATTCGAATACATTTGCTCCATTTCCGCCTAGTGCCACGGCACCATAATTTCCATTACTGCCATCTCCACCACCATTTTTAAGTATTACCTCATCACCATAATCAAAATTAAATATTTCAACTGCAAAGGGTCTAATGCCGCCTTTTACCGATTTGACAGGTGCTATAATTGCTTTTGTAATTGCATTTACATCACTGCTATCTATCCCAAATATAGGTGCAAAAAAATGATCCACAGTTTTTATTCCAACCATTTCTATGCTTTTACTATCAGCACTTATAGTAATTGAAACTTTGCTTGGATCAACATTATTCTTTTCTAGATATTCAGTAGCGACATCTTTTGCTTTAATGGAATCTGTAGGTAACTCTAAGCTAGCGGCTAATACTGCAGAATCAATAGCATTAGATAATTTCACTTTTTCAACATAAATTAAACCGATATCCACAACATAAGCTGTAAAACCCAATAGTACTGTGAAAACTAAACATAATATAATAGCTACATTCCCTTTGTTATCCAATTTACTCATTATATCATCTCCTAAAGAGCTTCAAGCTCTCATTCTATTCTCATTGATGTTTGTGCTTTTAAAACCACCACATTGTTAAGAATATTACTTATTATAGGAATAGTTACCTGATAGTTATATACAACCTCTACCGTAAGGGTGCCACCAGATTCTCTGCTTCCTTCAGATGGTGTTATATTTACTATTAGATTTTCAGTGTCTAAATTAGGGGAAATGTTAGTTATTAGTTCATTAATATCTAAATTAGAACCCGCTACTATACCAAGTCTAGCACCTTCTCTTGCAGAATTATGAATGGTGAGGTATGAATTTAGCATTAACCCAAATTCAAAAATTCCCATAAGTAGTAACAATAAGAGAGGGAGTAAAATAGAAAACTCCACAAGAGATTGTCCTTTTTCATTTCGTAAACGTTTCATACTTATCACCTCTGTTATTGTTGAGAGTTGAAATATGAGAGTAAAGTTTTTCTACTTTTAATGGGAAAGTAAAACTCAACTCTCAATTGAAAAGGATGCTTCTAAATTTTAGTGCTGATTTCTTCAAATTTGTCACTAATAATTGGTCCAAGTACTAATAATCCTGCAATAACAACTACTGCGATAAGTGCCACTAATAATGCATATTCTACCATACCTTGTCCTTTTTCTTCTTTAAGCTTTAATGATACGTAATTCATACAATATCTTATCATAATAATTCCTCCTCTAATTTGTTTTGTTTGTTCTATTAAGCTTATTATATTCCTAAATTGAAGGTCACATAAGATACTAAAAGTCACAATCTATAGAGCTAAAAGTCTATAAAAAATAGGACCTTAGTCCCTAATGAATATAGAGACAAGATCCCACTTAAATCGTTAATAAATTGACTTTAAAACTTAGAATCATAATACAGCTGGATGTGCTGATTAATAGCAAAAATAGTGGCTTTTACACGATCATGTGCTTTTATTTTTCTAAACAAAATTGTTGCATAATTCTTCACAGTCTTTTCTGATAAAAAAAGACGTTCTCCAATATCTTTGTTACTGAGTCCCTTAGAAATATATAATAAAACTTCAACTTCTCTTTTGGTAAGACAATCTAAAATAGGTTGCTCTTTTTTATCTTGATTTTTAAACCCAGAGAAAAGAAGAGAAACTAGTGATTTATCAATATACTTGTCCCCTTTGTACACAGTTTTGATGGCCTCTACAATTTCTGAGCCAGCAGATTCTTTAAGGACATACCCATCTGCCCCCTTATCAATAGCATCCATAATAAAAGTTTTTTCGTTTTCAACTGTGAGCATGATTATTTTTATATTTTGTATTTCTTTCTTAGCTCTTTGAAGGACTTCAAGCCCATCCATTAGAGGCATTTTCATATCCAATAATATGACATCAGGTACACATACCTTTAACGTATCAAGCACTTTCTGACCATTTTCAGCCTCTCCGACGATAGTTATGTATTCTTCAAAACTTATTATCCTCTTTAAGCCTTGTCTAATAAGATCATGATCATCTGCTATTAATACTTTAATCCCCTCTTTTTTCATCTTTAATCACCTCTCGATTAACCGGAAGCACAACATTATAAACTGAACCTGCTCCGCTTGAAGACTCTATATGAATTTCACCTTGTAATTGTTTTACTCTATCAAGTATGCCAATAAGTCCATAAGAATTACCTTTAGTTTTCACTCTTTTTAACGTTTCTTCTACATTAAATCCAATACCATCATCTGATATAATCAGTCTTAAATATTTTGTACCATAATCTAATTTAAGCTGTACATGTTTTGCCTTTGAGTGTTTTTTTATATTATTGAAAATCTCTTGAATAATACGAAACACTGCTACTTGAATAATGGATTCTACCTCTGTCTGCATTGGTTTTAATTTTAATTCAATATCAATCTTACAATCTTCTGTTACTGATTTTACAGTTTGCTCAATGGTTTTATTTAAGCCTAAATCGTCTAGAGACATAGGTCTTAAATCAAAAATAATACTCCGAACTTCTTTTAAAGCTACTTTTACACTTTCTTTTAAATCTGCTAGTTCCTTTAATCCTGCATTTAAATCCTTTTTAATAATTATAGTACAAATATCCGTTTTCATAATAATATTAGCAATATGTTGTGCTGGTCCATCATGAATATCCCTTGATATTCTTTTTCTCTCATTTTCTTGTGCTTCTAATATTTTTATCCCTATAAACATCTCAGAACTTTTGTCAGCTCCTTCTAGGACTGAAAGAATATCTCCTTCTAAATAACCCATAGCGATACTTATTTGGTTAACTACTTTTTCTGAATTATCTATGTTCTTTACAGATTTTTTTAATGCTATTTCTAATGTATCTCTTGTTACTCTAAACTGCTTTTCTTCATTTTGCTTCATAATAAATTTTACTCTGATTTCAGAAGCTTTTTCATATACAGATTTAATTTCATCCTCATTAAATGAGTTGAATTTTTTTGATACCTCCACTAGCTTTTTACGCATAAGTTTATCCTGTACTTCAAGTGCATCAACTTCGTTAATAACTTTGTCTATGTCCCTTCTGATTGTTGCTAACTCCACCTTTAAATGTTCATATTCTATTCGTGCATTATCAACTATTTCAAGAATTTGTTCGCGACTATTACCTATTTGTTTAATTATTTTTTTTATAATATTATTAATATGACCAACATCTATGTTTAAATTATTCATTAGTATAACACCTACTTTTATTAATTTTTAATGACAAATAAAAATTAAACATCATATACTTATAAACAATGAGTATAATATTTTTTTATCCACAATAGATATATC
>NZ_JBNMNU010000204.1:0-6965 GCF_051278035.1 Clostridium sp. | reverse complement strand
TCTATTGTCTCCCATAATCGTTTCTTTTATAATGAAGTTTATGGATTATGTGGAGAAAAGCACACAAAAGGTACCTACAGCTCAAATTATTTTTGGTACAGGTGGGGCAATAATAGGTCTTGTAATCGCATCATTATTTGCAGGTTTATTTAAAGACCAATCACCTATATGGAATATTATTGCGGTTGTTTTTGCGGTAATAATGGCAGCTTTGGGAGCAGATATGTGCGTTAGAAAAAGAGATGAAATAGTGTCATTATTCACAAGCATGAAAAAGAACAATGGGTTTAAAGATAAAAAAACAAAGGGGTATACTAATGAAAACCCTAAAGTACTGGATACATCAGTAATAATAGATGGTAGAATATTTGATATTTGTCAAACGGGATTTGTTGAAGGACCGCTAATAATACCAACTTTTGTATTAGAAGAACTAAGGCATATTGCTGATTCGTCAGATGGGCTTAAAAGGAATAGGGGAAGAAGAGGGCTAGATATACTAAATAAGATTCAAAAGGAGTTAAACATTGAGGTTGAAATTTGGGAGAAGGATTTTCCGGATATTGCAGAAGTGGATAGTAAACTTTTAAAATTAGCTCAAGTTTTAAATGGTAAAGTAGTTACAAACGATTTCAATCTAAACAAGGTAGCGGAGTTCCAAGGGGTTCCAGTTCTAAACATTAATGAACTTGCGAACGCTGTAAAACCAGTAGTTCTTCCAGGAGAAGAGATGAAAATCCAAGTAATGAAAGATGGAAAAGAATCAGGTCAAGGGATAGCCTATTTAGATGATGGCACAATGATTGTTGTTGAGGGTGGAAGACGATATATTGGCGAAAATATAGTTGTTATTGTCACATCAGTACTTCAGACCGCAGCGGGTAGAATGATTTTTGCTAAAAATAAGGATACTGTCGCAAAGAATTAGGTATTTAGGTAAGTGAGGTTTTTTATGAGTAAAAACTGTGCCATAATTTTAGCTGGGGGCAAAGGAAGCCGCATGGGAAAACCTATTAATAAGCAATACTTAAATATTAACGGGTATCCCATCTTGTATTATACTTTAAAAGCTTTTACGGAGTGCAATTGTATAGATGAAATTATAGTAGTTGTTGCAGAAGGTGAAATGGATTATTGCAAGGAAGAAATAATTGAAAAATATAAATTTTCAAAAGTTAAAGATATAGTTATTGGTGGAAAAGAAAGACAGGATTCTGTGTTAAACGGTCTAAAAGCTTTAATTGATTGTGAGATAGTACTTATTCATGATGGGGCTAGACCTTTTATAAATGAATCCATTATTAGGAATGCAGTTGTTTATGCTAATTTATACGGAGCGGCTGCTTGTGGAGTAGAGCCTAAGGACACTATTAAGATTAAAGATTTCTTAGGATTTTCTTTGGAAACGCCTGAAAGAAAAATGTTGTTTTGTGTTCAAACACCTCAAACCTTTAAGTATGATATTATATTAGATTGCCACAAGAAAATTCACAAAGAGGGTATTAAGGTGACTGATGATACTATGGTGGTTGAGAGGTATGGTAATAAGGTATACCTTTATGAAGGTAGCTACAATAATATAAAAATTACGTCACCAGAGGATTTAGAAATAGGAAAACAGATATTAGAAAGGTTTTAATTTTGACAGGATCATATTTAATGTGTATACTGATTGGTAGTTATAAAGTAAATTTTTATAAATTGAATAGTAGGCAATGATGAAGAATAGTAGAGGCCGATTTACAGAGAGAAAATACTAGGTTGAGAGATTTTCAAAGGGTTTGAACCAACTTTGGAGCTGTAGAGAAACTACCGGTAGTATATACCGTTAAAAAATGAGTGCAAATTTAGGTGGTACCGCGATATAATTCGCCCTAAAACAGGGCGAATTTTTTATTTTTTGCAAAAGTTTAAAATACAAATTAGGTAAGATATATATATAAGGAGGAATATTATGAAATTATCAAAAATGTTAATAAGTACTCTAAGAGAAGTACCAGCGGAAGCAGAAATTGACAGCCATAAATTAATGTTAAGAGCTGGAATGATGAGAAAAATGGCTTCGGGGATATACAATTATATGCCATTTGGAATAAGAGTTATAAAAAAAATTGAAAACATTGTTAGAGCGGAAATGGATGGCGCAGATGCGCAAGAGTTTTTAGCATCTGCCTTAATTCCGCAAGAGTTATGGGTAGAGTCTGGCAGATGGGACGCTTATGGGGAAGAGATGTTTAGAGTAAAAGATAGGAGTCAAAGAGAATTCTGTTTGGGACCTACACACGAAGAAGTATTTACAGATATAGCTAGAAATGAAATAAAATCTTATAAGCAACTACCGCTTAATTTATATCAGATTCAAACAAAGTATAGAGATGAGCGAAGACCAAGATTTGGAGTAATGAGATCAAGAGAATTCATAATGAAAGATGCTTATAGTTTTGATGCAGACTATGATGGTTTGGATATATCTTACAATAAAATGTATGATGCTTATAATAATATTTTTAAAATATGTGGCCTTAAATGCAAGGCTGTAGAGGCTGATTCTGGAGCAATGGGAGGTTCGGGTTCGGCAGAATTCATGGTTGAATCTGAAGTTGGTGAAGATGAGGTGGTTTTCTGCAGTTCATGTAGCTATGCCGCTAATATGGAGAAGGCATCAGGAAATCCAGAACTGCTTAAAAAACAGGAGCTTAAAGAACTTAATAAAATACTAACTCCTGATGTAAAGACTATAGAGGATTTAGAGAAGTTCTTTAAGACTACAGCTAAAAACATTGCGAAGACTCTTTTATACAAAGCTGATAATAAAGTAATTGCTGTTATGGTAAGGGGAGACAGACAGGTAAACGAAACTAAAGTTAAAAATGCAATAGCTGAGGCTACGGAATTTGAAATGGCAGATGCAGAGACTGTAATGTCATCAACTTCAGCGGCAGTTGGATTCGCAGGCCCAATTGGCATTGCGTGTGATGTACTCTTAGTAGATTCAGAGGTTTCTAATATGTTTAATTTTATAATTGGAGCAAATGATACAGGATATCACTACGAAAATGCTAATTATTTAAAAGATTTTGAAGGTAGGGTTGGCGACTATCGGAAGGCTGCGGCAGGGGATAAATGTCCTAAGTGTGGAGAAGCCATTACTATAGCTAGAGGGGTAGAGGTAGGGCACATATTTAAATTAGGAACTAAGTATTCAGAACCTATGGGTGCAACTTTTATTGGCCAAGATCAGAAAAAGCAACCTTTAGTTATGGGATGTTACGGTATAGGTATCAATAGAACAATGGCAGCTATTATTGAGCAACATCATGATGAAAATGGCATAAAATGGCCCATGTCAGTAGCGCCATATCAAGTCGTAGTAGTTCCAGTATCTATAAAAGATGAAAATCAGATGAAAATTGCTGAAGAAATTTATAATGACCTTACAGCGTCAGGTGTAGAAGTTCTTATGGATGATAGAAAAGAGAGAGTTGGGGTTAAATTTAAGGACTTAGATTTAATCGGAATTCCAATTAGAATAACTGTTGGTAAAAAAAGTTCTGAAGGTGAAATTGAGTTTAAACTCAGAAATGAGATCGATAATGAAATATTGGAAACAAGCATAATTATTGATAGAGTCAAAGAAGAATTTAAAAATAATAAGATAACGTTGTAAACATTAAAAGGGAGAATAACCATGGAATTTAATATGTTGAAAGGTAAATTTACAAAGGAGCAAGTTAAACAGGTGAACCCGCTTGTTCTTGCATTAGTTGGAGATGCAGTTTATGAGGTATTCATTAGGACTTATCTTGTAGAAAAAAATAGAGATATGAATGCACATAAAATTCATATTAAAGCGGTAGCTCATGTAAAAGCTCATGCACAAAGTGAGTATATGAAATTCTTTATAGAATATTTAGATGAAGAAGAACTAAGAATATTTAAAAGGGCTAGAAATTCTAAAAGTGGAACCACACCTAAAAATGCAGATTTAAATGAATATAAATGGGCAACAGGTTTTGAAGCTTTAGTAGGTTTTTTATATTTGAGTGAAAAGAATGAAAGGTTAAATTATATGTTTGAGAAAATTATTAAACACGATCTAAAGGAAAAGTAAATATACTCAAAAGAATTTTTGTAAGCTATATGAATCGTGTTCAAAAGGAGTATAATCAGTTAGTAGAGATATTGTCTGGAAATGAACAATCTAATATTATTAAAAAATATTTAGTTCATGAAAAATCATTAAATTATTAAGAGATCAAGTGAAATAGATAGAGTGAGAGAGGTATTCAAAATGAGTGATAACAAAAAATATCAGGGAAATAGAGTAGGTAAAGGATTTTCAAAGAGTAAAGAAGATAAAAGTGAAACTGGTTTTAAAAAAGCTAGAACCGGAGAACACGGATCAAAAGAGAGCAAAGAGTTTTCAACTAATAGAGCTAGTAAAAAAAGAACGGGTATTACTAAGAGCAGACAGGGTCAAGAAAATTCAGTGGCAAATAAAAAATTTCTTAGACCAAAGGTTGAAGGTAATACTTCTGGAAAAGGTGTAAGCGAAGAATTAAAAACTCAAACCGCACGAGAAGATGTAATTGAAGGAAGAAATGCAGTTATAGAGGCGTTGAAATCAGATAGAACTATAGAACATATTCTTATTGCAAAAGGTGATATGGTAGGATCTATAAGTGTAGTACTTGCATTAGCTAAAGAAAAAGGAATTGTCACAAAAGAAGTGGACAGAAGAAAGTTAGATGAAATGTCACAAACTGCATCACATCAAGGAGTTATTGCAATAGTAACACCTTATAAATACTTTGAACTAAATGATATATTTAAAGAGGCGGAGGAAAAGGGAGAAAAGCCTTTTATAATAATATTAGATGAAATTCAAGATCCGCATAATTTTGGTTCTATCATAAGAACTGCTGAGGTATGTGGAGCTCATGGTATAATAATACCTAAGAGAAAAAATGTAGGAGCAACGCCGACTGTGTACAAAACCTCAGCAGGTGCAATTGAACACATGAAAATAGTTAAAGTAACTAATATAAATACGACCATTGAAGAAATTAAAGAGCGTGGGTTATGGGTTTATGGTGCTGATATGGATGGAGAAAATTATATCTTTGACACAGATTTAACTGGTTCAGTGGCAGTTGTTATCGGGAGTGAAGGTAGAGGGATATCTAAACTTACAAAAGAAAAATGTGATGTATTAGTAAAAATACCTATGGTTGGGAAAATAACTTCTTTAAATGCATCGGTTGCCAGTGGCATAATAATGTATGAAATTATGAAACAAAAAATCAGATGAGGTAAGAAGTGAAAATAGTTTTTGTAGATGGGTATAATGTTATTAATAGCTGGCAAAATCTTAAGGAAATTAAAGAATATAGTTACGAATCTTCGCGGCAGCAACTTATTGATACTCTTCAAAACTACTCTGAATTCAAAGCTTATAAAGTGTTTATAGTTTTTGATGCACATATGGTTAAAGGTAGCATTGGAAAAAAAGAAAGGAAAGGTAACTTAGTTGTAGTTTTTACAAAAGAGGGTGAAACAGCAGATAGCTTTATTGAAAAAGCAGTGAATAATATCGGACGAAAATCCGAAATATGTGTTGTTACATCTGACTCTTTAGAGCAACAAGTTACCTTCCAAAGAGGTGCAATTCGAATGTCGTCCATAGAGTTCTATCACGAAGTAATGAACATTAAAAAAATAATTAAAAGCAAGACTGAAAAGAAATATTTGGATAATAAAAATTGGTTAGAAGATAGGTTAGATGGAAAAACATTGGAGAAACTTGAGAAAATACGTAGAAGTCGTTGAATTCTCTTGACTATAGAAATTCCTCTAAGGTATAATCATCTATATGACTTATGTTTGGGGTGGAGGGGATATTGTTGGAAAAAATTATTGGCGCCAGTATGAATAATTTATGCTTTGAAGAGAGATTTGATGAAGAAGTAGTTATTGAGGCACAAAAAAATAATGTTAGAGCACAAGAATATTTGATTAATAAGTACAAAAACTTTGTTAAAGCTAAGGCAAAGTCATATTTTTTAATTGGAGCCGATAAAGAGGATATTTATCAAGAGGGAATGATAGGTCTATATAAGGCTATTAGAGATTTTAAAGCAGACAGATTATCTTCCTTTAGGGCTTTTGCAGAAATTTGTGTTACAAGGCAGATAATCACAGCAATTAAAACAGCCACTCGCCAAAAACACATTCCCCTTAATACATATATATCTTTAAATAAGCCGATATATGATGAGGAATCTGACAGAACATTATTGGATGTGTTATCAGGGGCTAAGATTACTGATCCGGAAGAATTAGTTATAAGCCGCGAAGAAGTAATAAGCATTCAAAATGAAATTGGCGAAGTCTTGTCAGAGCTAGAGATGGAAGTACTTATGTCATACTTAGATGGTAAATCTTATCAAGAAATTGCTTGTGATTTAGATAGGCATGCGAAATCTATTGATAATGCACTACAAAGAGTAAAAAGAAAATTAGAAAAATGTCTAAGTAAAAGATGAAATGTATTGACAATACAAACAAATGATAGTAAAATAAATAACTGGTGTATAACTTTTAGTTATACCTCAGCGGGAGTAGCTCAGTGGTAGAGCACCAGCTTCCCAAGCTGGGTGTCGCGGGTTCGATACCCGTTTCCCGCTCCAATACTAAGTGCCCATATAGCTCAGTCGGCAGAGCGTCACCTTGGTAAGGTGGAGGTCACCGGTTCAATCCCGGTTATGGGCTCCATGATTATTAAGGCTCTATAACACACAAGGATGAGTTTACTTGCACAAAAGTGTAATTATTTAAATAAGGAGGAATACAAAATGGCAAAAGCAAAATTTGAAAGAAGTAAACCACATGTTAATATTGGAACGATAGGACATGTAGATCACGGCAAGACAACACTTACAGCTGCAATAACTGCAGTGCTTGCA
>NZ_JBNMNU010000203.1:0-7026 GCF_051278035.1 Clostridium sp. | reverse complement strand
AACAATGGTTGCGGGAGTAGGACTTGAACCTACGACCTTCGGGTTATGAGCCCGACGAGCTACCAACTGCTCCATCCCGCGATAATAATGTCTAATGTTTCACCAAAACCAATTATATACCAATATTACTAACATGTCAATATTTCTCCATAATAAATATAGTATTTCAATATAATACTACTATATTGAAATGGTAGCGGAAATAGGACTTGAACCTACGACCCTTCGGGTATGAACCGAATGCTCTAGCCAGCTGAGCTATTCCGCCATGATTGGTTGCGGGAGTAGGACTTGAACCTACGACCTTCGGGTTATGAGCCCGACGAGCTACCAACTGCTCCATCCCGCGATACTTGGTGCTGAAGACCGGAATCGAACCGGTACGGTGTTTAACCACCGCAGGATTTTAAGTCCTGTGCGTCTGCCAGTTCCGCCACTCCAGCTTATTAACTCTTGGCACACTCACTATAAAATTTAGTACCACTTCATAGCGACATGTTTTATTATATATGATGCACAATCCGTTGTCAATGACTTTTTATTTCTTTTAAAATAGGAACTAAATATTTAGTTCCTACATAATCACTAATAACTAGAAGTTTTTTTACTATAGCCTCTGCCTTTTCCTTCTTGATGTTTTTTAACATCTTGAAATCTTTCTTCGCTATCTTTTAAAAATTTAGTCATTATATCTTCAAATCCAGTTGCATTTGCTTTGATTTTTTCCTTTTCCCAGTCTATTTCCATTGGTTTAATGGACCTTTTAGGTACTCCAGCCTGTTTTATGGATAAACTTATTTTACCGTTATCATCCACAGAAATCACTTTAACTTTTACAATATCACTTTCTTTAAGATGATCATTTACATTCTTAACGAATGTATCTGAAACCTCAGATATATGCACTAATCCTGTTTTACCATCCACCTCTACGAACGCACCAAAATTGGTGATATTTACTACTTTACCTTCAACAATACTTCCAGCCATTAAGGTCATATTAAAAAGTTCCTCCTCAAAAATAATGTTTTTTATTTTATATATTAATTTAAAAATAAGCATAAAAATAATTTTAGTGTTTAGTTTTTATTATCCATTACAGGAGTTTCACCTTCTTTAACAAGCCCTAAAATCTCTCTTGCCAATTTTTCTAAATACTTATCAGTCTTAGATAACTCTACTTCATCTTGAAGCAATTTATTTTCCTCTTTTTTCTTTTGCAATTCTACATTATACTTTTGTATATCTTTCTTTTGTCTAACCATGGTTACCTGTTGCTGAATTAAGATATAACACACATATACCAGTACAAACGTCAGTATCACATTCTTAACACCAAATTTTTTCTTCATATTTCATACCCTTTTCCTTTCAATGGAATGAGTATTCCTTGTGCTTCTTAATCTATTTTAATTTGTATTTCACATTTCTTCAAGCTATTTCTTTATAATTTATGTTTTTTTTTTATTTTCAGCTTATAAAACAATAAATTTACCGGGTATAAAATAGCATTCAATACAACTCTAAATAATTTCCCATAGAACTTCATAAGGTTAAATTGTACTTTTATAAAAGCTACGCTTAAGCATTTCAAATATAAGTATACTCCTATTATTAAGCACAAGTACACATAAAAGTTTATATAACCTTCATTAGTATACATCAAAAATATAAAAACTACTATAGAAGTTAATACCCAAAATAGCAAATCCTGTATTATAGTCATGAATTTGTTAGTATTTTCAAATCCTCTTATTAGTCTATATATATCAAAACATACTCCAGTTATTACTCCCGCTAGCAACCCGAAAATTATAAGTTTAACTTGGCCTATTAATGATATTATCATAACTATTTTACCTAAACAATCTTGATATTATACTATCTTTTTTAGCTTTACTCTTGTCGCTAGTGTAGACAAAAGAATCAACTTTACCAGTGATTACTACATCTCCATTTTGTACATCTAATTTGTTCATCTTTAGGTCCTGTCCTTTTATTATCATTGTTCCAACGTTTGTATTTAATAATATTTGATTTTCATTAAAATTTATAACCTCAATAATTCCGCTTATGTTTAGTTTATTTCTGTTTTCAAGCATCAAACTGCTTTTTTTATCTTCTATTTTCATTTCTTTCTTCGATTCCATAATATCCCCCTTACTAATTTTAATAATAAAATTGGGAACTAAGGGATCTATTCTTAATTCTCAATTCAACACACACCATTATATTCCTATAATCTATATATGCTTATTATCCTTAATTAAGAATTATATTTATCAACATTTATTATTCCTTGTCTTCTTTTCCTAAAATAATTTCATACATTTGCTTTGCAGTATCTTTAGTAACATGTTCTAAAATATTAATAATTTTAGCTTTTAAAGTTTGATTTGCAAACTTTATTTCTATAGTGTCACCCTCTGCTACTGCGGTCCCTGCTTTTGCGACTTTATCATTAATAGAGACTCTACCACTACTACATGCTTCTTTTGCTATAGTCCGTCTCTTAATAATTCTTGAAACCTTTAGATATTTATCAAGTCTCATATTCACATCTCCCTTTTTTAACATAATACATTATTTTAAGTCAAAGTTTTTAAAAGAAAAAACCTAGATCTACATCCAGGTTTTTGTATTATAGTAAAGATTATTTATTCACTATATCTTTAAATTCTTTACCAGCTTTAAATACTGGAACTGTTGATGCTGAAATTTGGATTTCTTCCTTTGTTCTTGGATTTCTACCCATTCTAGCAGCTCTTGCTCTTGTTTCAAAAGTCCCGAACCCAACTAGTTGAACTTTTTCACCTTTTTCTAATGTCTCTTCAATACTTTCTATAATTCCTTTTAACGCTGCTTCTGCATCTTTTTTTGTTAACTGAGATTTTTCTGCAATTTTTGCAATTAATTCTGATTTGTTCATTTTTGTTACCTCCTTATTATTGAATACACTATTAAAAGCATATTCTTCACCAATTTTCAAATTCCTTCTTTTGTAACTAGTTTTGTTTTCAAATAAATTTATCGTCCTTTAGATTCATTCCATAGCGCGTCCATTTCTGCAAGTGACATATTGGCTAAATCCAAGTTTCTATCCCTCGCATTTTCTTCCATGTACTGAAAGCGGTCAATAAATTTATCTATAGTATAATTTACTGCAAATTCAGGGTCAATGTCAAGCAATCTGGCAACATTCACAGTAGAAAACACCAAATCTCCCACTTCCTCTACTATTTTTGCCCTATTTTTTCCTTTATATACATCTTTTACTTCCTGTAATTCTTCTAACACTTTATCCATACCAGTCACAACACTGTCGAAGTCAAACCCGACTTTTGATGCCTTTTGTTGAACCTTATCTGCTCTCATAAGACCCGGCAAATTTTTAGGAACATGTTTTAATGTATCTGTATAATTACTGAATCCTTTTTCCACCATCTTAATATTTTCCCAATTTTCCAAAACCTCTTCCGGATTCAAAGATTTTTTATTCATAAAAATATGCGGATGCCTATTTATCATCTTATTTGTAATTCCTTTGATAACATCATTTATATTAAAATATCCTTGTTCTTTTCCTATTTGCGCATGAAATATCACTTGTAGGAGTACGTCACCTAGTTCCTCAATAATTTTATCTTCATCCTTCTCATCTATAGCTTCTAAAACCTCATAACATTCTTCAATGAGATTTTTTTTCAGTGATTCATGTGTTTGGCACTTATCCCACTGGCATCCATTTTCCCCTCTTAACGTATCCACAACCTTAATTAAATCATGAAAATCAGTTGTAGCCTCTAGTTCTCTTGGTATGTAAATTGAAGTTAGATAATCCACATCTTCTTGTCTATCTAGTTCATATAAATTTATTTTCCTTGTACTTTCTAAATCCTTTACACCTGCTGCTCTAACAAAATAAATCTCCATATCATCTTTATAATACTCAAGTAGTGCAAGTTTCACATCTGATGCTATAGATTTATTGTACACTTGCGTTATTATGACTCCTACTCTCTTATCAAGAATTTGATCCTTTATATCAAAGGCATCTATAATTTTAAGTCCGCAAATAGGATCTAATTTTAAACTTTCAATAACTGCATCTATAAAGCTAACTGCAGGAAGAATTTCTATGTCTATTCCTTTTAGATTGCAAAGATTCATTAAAAGTTTAACTGAAGTTTCTGCCACAAGAGGATGACCTGGTACTCCGTAAATAATATCTCCATATTTAGTGTGCTTTCCGATAAGATCTTCTGCAATATCCCTATATACTTCATCAAAATCATTATGTTGTTCGTATCTACCATCATAAGTTTCATACACAACACCTATAGAATTCAAGTAATCAACGGTAGGGTGTTTTTTGGTTCTAAGGTATATTTTGTTACCTCCTTTAAGAACTTCCAACGTTCCTATAGTTAGTGATTCTATTGCACCAGGACCAAGTCCTACTACTTTAATCATTATCTTTCACTCCTTTATTTTTATTTCATTTGCAAAATTTCTTTCTAATTTCTTCATATTCAAATATTCCCAGTAAAAAAATGAATAACAAATAAACAACCATACCTATTGTTATGGATATTATGCAAGACAGACCCACGCTCATTGTATAATTATAAACACTAGCGTTGCTAAATACAACCGCAATTATCATTATAATAGAGGCAAAAGCTGGTTTCACAAAAGCGCCCATAATATTGACCTTTAAGTTTAAATTTTTCTTTAACTCGTTCATGTTTAATATACAACTTGTAACATACCCTAAAACGCTTCCTATAACTGCTCCATATATATTTACAGATGACAATGAAACTAGTACATATGTTATTATAACTTTTACGATACAGCCTATACCTAAATTATATACAGGCTTCATATAATTACCTATACTTTGGAGTATTGCGGTGCTTGTCTGAGTTAAAATTATAAAAGGTATTGAGATAGATATATACTTTAAAATTTCATACCCTGCTGCATCTTTCATAAAAACTAAATGCATTATAGGGTACGCCATAAAGAACATGCCTAAAGAAGATGGAATCGATATTACATTAGACAATTTCACAGCCATATCTACTCTTTTAACGAGTTCCCTTCTTCTTCCTAAATAAAAAGCTTCTGCAATTATTGGCACTAGTGAAGCGCACAGAGCCACAGAAAGTGCCAAAGGTACATTCATCAAGGTAAACACCTTCCCAGTCAACTGTCCATACAACACAGCTGATTGTAATTGTGAGAACCCAGCCTTTACAAGTTGTTGCGGTACTAGCACTGAATCTATAAGTGACATAATAGTGCCTACCGCGGCTCCCATAGAAATTGGCAGTGCCGCCCTTCCTAAATCATACAAGATATGCTTTCTCTTTGATACTCTTCTCATCAATCTTTTTTTAGATTTAAAATAAGTTAAATATAAATATATGCTTCCCATAGCTCCACCTACTAGAGTTCCAAGTGCTGCTCCCGCAGCTGCATATTCAATGCCCCTTGGATACAACAAATATGCAAATAAAACCCCAGCAGAAACTCTTCCAATCTGCTCTACTATTTGAGAAATAGCAGTGGGTCTAACGTTCTGAAGCCCCTGAAAATACCCTCTAAATGTACACATAATGGAAACAAAAATTGGAGCTGTAGCAATAACCATAAATGAATAATATGATTTAGGGTCCCATCTTAATATGGATATAATAGGCCTTGCAAACATTAACATAAGTACTGTAACTGCCGAGGCTAATGTAATCATAAAAAAAAGTGTTTGCCTTAAGACCTGTAGGCCGCCTTCTTCATCATTTTTAGCATTCATTTCTGCAATAAATTTAGACATAGCTATCGGAATCCCTGAAGCTACAGCTACGAATGTCATATACAGTGGATACGACATTTGATAATATCCCATGCCTTGGTCTCCTATAAGAGCCTGGATTGGGATTCTAAAAAACAGACCTAAAAACCTTGTAAATATTCCTGCTACCCCAAGTATAATTGTCCCTTTTATCAATGATTGTTTCTTCATAATAACCCCCTTGCATTCCTATAGTTCTTATAAAAATACATTCTCTGATTATAATTACTTAATTAAAGGACTTATTATTACTCATATTACAAAAAAAAGTATATATTACTGCAAATCGTTTCAATTTGCTAAGCAATATATACTTTTTAATTTTATACCTTATTGTTCCATTTGTTTTCCTAAAAAGGATGCAGCAGTTTCAGCTAGTTTTAATTCTAGATTTCCAAATTTAGCTTCTGGCTCTGTAGATACAATTATCACCGCTCCGATTGCATCACCTTCTGAAATTATGGGAGCAATAACCTCTGCACCATATTTATTTTGCACCTCATCTTCATACAATGCTATAATTTTTTCTGAGCCCTCACCTAAGATGATAGCTTTCCTATCCTCCATAATTTTTTCTAATTCCATACTAATTTTCTTATCAACATACTCCTTTTTAGCACCGCCACTTACAGATATTATGTTATCCTTATCGCATATAATTATTACATTACCGATAGTTTGTTGTAACGAGTCAGCATATTCCTTAGAAAATTCACTTAATTCACCTATTGGTGAGTATTTTTTTAAAATAACTCCACCTTCTCTATCAGTAAATATTTCTAAAGGATCTCCTTCTCGTATCCTGAGAGTTCTTCTTATTTCTTTAGGTATAACTACTCTTCCTAAATCATCTATACGTCTTACTATGCCGGTTGCTTTCATTTAAATAATTCCCTCCTTATATAAAATATTATATAATAAACTTACACTATTATTATTTTCCAAACTTGAAATTTTATGCACAATTGTATTTGTTTAATTTTAATTCACAAAAAAAATAAAGGGGCTGTCTCAAAATAGAAATTACTTTCTATTTTGAGACAGCCCTTTTTCATCTTTTAAATGAAAAAGCGAATTCCAAAGAATTCGCTTTTGTTGTATAATTTATATATGACAAATAACAAAATTACACACAAAGATTATAACAGTAATTATAACTTTTATCAACT
>NZ_JBNMNU010000202.1:0-7107 GCF_051278035.1 Clostridium sp. | reverse complement strand
TAAATATTCCTGTAGATGAGTTAAGAGAAAGAATGAATGAACTTGATAAAAATAAAGAAATTATTGAATACTGTCAAGTAGGTATTAGAGGGTATATAGCTGCTAGAATTTTATCTCAAAATGGCTTTAAGGTTAAAAACTTAACCGGAGGATATAAATCAGCTCTAAATTCAAATATAAAGCCAGATAAAGTAAGGGTAATTGATGGAGTAAAAAGACAGTCTGTAGAACCGGATACTCAAGTTATAAAACAATCTTTAGATAATGGCACTTCTAATTATGATAAAGCTCTAGATGCTTGTGGTTTATGTTGTCCTGGTCCATTAATTCAAGTCAAAGCTAATATTGACGAATTAAGTGATGGTCAAATATTAAAAGTAACAGCTTCTGATCCTGGTTTTTATGAAGACATTAAATCTTGGTGTACTAAAACAAACAATGAGTTAATAGATTTAAGAAAAGAAAAAGGTATGGTCTATGCATTTATAAAAAAACAATAAAACATAAATTAAAATAGAGGAGGACATTATGAGTATTAAATATGAAGTGAAATCTGAAAAATCATTTGATGAGGCTGTTGAAAGCTTAAAAAAGAGTTTATCTGAAAATAAATTTGGAGTGTTATTTGAACTTAACTTTAAGGATAAACTAAAAGAAAAAGGATTAGATTTTGATAGTAATTTTAAGATTTTAGAAGTATGTAATCCGGTTCAAGCTAAAGAGGTATTAAGTAGAAACATTGAAGTAGGATACTTCTTGCCTTGTAAAATGGTAATCTATGAAAAAGAAGGCTCTGTTTATATTGGAATGATTAAACCAACAGAACTTATACAGATGATAGGTAGTGAAGAAATTATAGCCATAGCTAAAGATATTGAGAATGTACTTAAGAAATCTATTGATGGTGCGATATAGAAATTAATTTCTACTGGAGTTTTTTATTTTAATGAAAATACTAATATAAGAGTAAAGGCGCTTACGCAGTAGTAGAAGCAAATTAACATTAAATGAGTGTAAACATGAAGGGAGAAATAAAATGAAAAAGAAAATATTAATTGATGGTATAAGTTGCGTACATTGTGTAAATCACGTTACAGAGGTGTTGATACAGATAGGAGCAAAAGAAGTGGTGGTAGATCTTGATAAAAAGACTGCTACTGCCGAAACAGGTAATAATATTACTGATGAAATTATTAAAGCGGCTATTGAAGAGGCAGGCTATGATGTTGTACAAATAGAGGAAATAGGAACTGAATTACTTGGAGAGAATACAAGTAAAGTTAGTTAATATATATATAATAACAATATTATTTTGAAGTGAGAAAAGCAAATTATTAGTTCGATAAGCATTAACAAAAAAAGGTCACAAGTATAGCACTATGCTAACTGTGTGACCTTTTCTATTTATAAAAGCTATTACTTTTATAATCATTGATATTCCTGATATAATAATTACAGCTTATTTATTAGCAGTGGTTATGCCACAAGATGGAATTATTAAAAGTTATAAAAATACATATGCTTGCAAAGAGGGTATATCTATGTTAAAGTAAATTATGGAAAGTTATAAAATGCGAATCAGAGGACAATTATCCTGTGAGTCACCATTTAGTTTCATTATTTATATTGGGGTGTAGCCAAGCGGTAAGGCACTAGACTCTGACTCTGGTATTCGCAGGTTCGAATCCTGCCACTCTAGCCAAATGTAATTAATTAGATATACAACTATAGCATTATTGTAAATAAAAGTAATCCCAGCAAAAATTAATTTTTGCTGGGATTACTTTTATAAAGTCTGTTTTCAAGAACAATGTATTACCTAAAATAATTAAAGTATTAGTTAATCATTTATAGCTAATACTATATTAAAACTTTGAATTATTTTCATTTCAGAGAATGACAGGGAGGGAAATATATGATAACAGGTATAGTAAAGTGGTATGATGCTGAGCAGGGATATGGATTCATATCCGCACAAGAGGGCGAAGATGTATTTGTTCACCATCTAGCGATAAAAGAACAAGGACCTAGAAAGGATTTGCATGAGGGTGAACAAGTGCAATTTGACGTAGTAGATGCACCTAAAGGACCCCAAGCAATTAATGTTCAAAAATACTAATATTTTAAGCACACTTATTTAATTTTTTAAGTGTGCTTTTTAATTGTATTTTTAAATTTATCACCTTATAGTATATAATGGTAACGAATGTTAATAATTATATTATACAATTAAGTAGAAAAATTTTGGTGGGGTGGAACTTTTGATTGATGTTAATGAAAAAATTATACGAGAATACGCGAATAAAGAATCTTATAAACTTGGAACTTACGATTATTTAAATAATAAGGTTGTAGATATTAATATAGAAATTAAAGAACAAGACAATTATAAAGAAACTAAAATAACTTCACATGTAGAGTCCTCAAATTTAACTCTGTATAAAGTAGAGACAAGTTTTAATAATATTAGTTCTTTTATAAGTTATAAGTGTGAATGTAGTAATTTAGATAGTTATCTTGGTGAGAAATCTATGTGTAAACATATAGTGTCCACATGTTTAAAGTATTTTAATGAAAAAGAACAAATTATTAAAGCACAGCGGATTGCTAAAACTACTAGTTTAATTAAGCAAGTAATTGAAAGTATAAGTACCACTAAAGTGGCAAAACAATACTTAAATATAGATATAAAGTATTATTATGATTCTAATCTCAGTAATAGGAAATCTTTTGTTGAGCTTAAAATTGGTGAGGATAAGCTTTATGTAGTAAGAAACATAAAACATTTTTTCGCTTGCTACAACACAGGTATGGAGACTATAGAATTCGGCAAAAAATTTACTTATAATCCTAACTTACACTTATTTAAAGAAGAAGATTTAAATATCATAGAGATTTTTAAAGAAGCAAGTGAACTGGACGAAGTATCCGCTACTGCAGATAGAGGCTCTAGAAGTTCAGTAAAGTTTCTCTCTGGAAAAAAAGCATATTTTACAGAAAGCATGGTTAGAAGATTGTTTAAAAATTTAAACAATAGAACTATAACCGCGGTAATAAGGGACCAAGTGTTTACTGATGTAAAATTAGCACAAGAGGATATGCCTTTACAATTCAAAATCAATAGAGAAAATAATAAATTTATACTTTGTCAAAAGGAGCCAATGCCTACGAAACTTTGTAATGAAGGTGAATATTTTTTTTATCAAGGAAAAATATATGAGCCACCAAAGATTCAAAGATATACATATTTACCTTTTTATAATAGATTTAAAGAAGAAAGCAACAATTTTATAGAATTTTATGAAGAAGAGAAAGATGATGTAGCATCTTTTTTAATTCCATCTTTAAAACGCATAAGTAATAAAGTTATCATAGATTCCTCCGTAGAAAGTGAATTTTATATAGAAAAACTTAAGGCGATTATTTATTTTGAAAAAAGTGATGAGAATGTAGAGGTGAACGTAACTTTTAAGTACGGTGATACCGAAATTAATCCTTTTAATAATAAAGAAAATAGTGCGCAAGAGGGAAGGGTACTTATAAGAGACATAGAGAAGGAACTGGAAATCATAAACTTATTTAGAGATTTTGGTTTTGTTAATACGAATAAGGGGTTTGAAATTACAGAAGAAAAAGTGTTATTAGAGTTTTTAGTGTCAGGAATAGAAAAACTTAGAAGCTTAGCCGAGGTATATTATTCTGAAGAATTCAAGAAAATCAAGGTGCATGGAAATTCTTCATATAAGTCAAATATAAAACTTAATAAAGAAAATCTTTTAGAATTTAGTTTTAGTATTGAGGGAGTAGACAATATTGAACTTAGCAATGTTTTTGCAGCTTTAAGAGAAAAAAGAAGATATTATAGAGTTAAAAATGGTAGTTTCGTAATGCTAGATTCAAACAATATATTAAAGATTGCTCAAATGATGGAGTATTTAAATATAAAGGATAGGGATATTTCTAAAAATAAGATTTTGCTTTCAAAATATAATGCCATATACATAGAAGAAAAGCTGAAACGAGAACAAATGGATTTTGTGGAAACGAACAAAAAATTCACACAACTCGTAAGTAATGTTAGGGATGTTAAAGAAATTAATGCCCAAGTACCAGAAAGCTTAGATAGTGTAATGAGATCCTATCAAAAGACAGGCTTTAAGTGGTTAAAAACTCTTGCCAGCTCTGGATTTGGTGGGATACTAGCAGATGAAATGGGGTTAGGTAAAACACTTGAGGCTATTGCCTTCATTTTGTCAGAAGTGGAACAAAATAATAATAAGCAACCAACTTTAGTGATATGTCCGACGTCACTAGTATACAATTGGAAGGATGAACTAGAGAAATTTGCACCGTCGCTTACTTGTACAGTAGTTTCTGGAAATAAAATTCAGAGAAGATCCCAAAAGCAAAACATTCAGGATACGGATGTAGTTATTACATCCTATGCACTTATTAGGCGTGACCTTTACGACTACGAAAAGGTGACATTTAGATATTGTTTTATAGATGAGGCCCAGCAAATAAAGAATTTTAATTCTTTAAACGCGCATTCAGTGAAAAGCATAAAAGCATTAGGAAAATTTGCACTTACGGGTACTCCTATTGAAAATTCGCTTACAGAGCTTTGGTCTATTTTTGATTTTATAATGCCAGGATATCTTTTAAATCACAATGCTTTTACAAAGAAATATGAGGCGCCAATTGTGAAAGATGGAAGTCGTGAGGCACTTCAAGAACTAAATAATCATGTAAAACCTTTCATACTTAGAAGAACTAAATTAGAGGTTGCAAAAGAATTACCATCTAAAATCGAACATAGGATTTCAGTAGAAATGACAGAGGGGCAAAAGAAGGTATACTTAGCTTACCTACAGGAGGCTAAAGGGGAATTAGAGGAAAACATTAAGAATAAAGGGTTTAATAAAAGCAAGTTTAAATTATTGTCAATCTTAACAAGATTAAGACAGATATGCTGCGACCCTTCAACCTTCATAGAGAATTATAATGGTGGAAGCGGCAAACTAGATGCACTAGATGAAATTCTAGATAATAGTTTAGAAGAAGGTCATAGGATATTAATATTTTCTCAGTTTACTACAGTTTTAAAAAATATATCAAAGAGATTAGATGGTAAAGAGATTAAGTATATGTATCTGGATGGATCAACTAAGTCAGAAAAAAGAGTTGAAATGGTTAAAACCTTTAACGCAGGAGATACACAAGTATTTTTAATTTCTCTAAAAGCCGGAGGTATGGGTATAAATCTTACAGGCGCAGACATGGTTATACATTTTGATCCTTGGTGGAATCCTGCCGTAGAAGCTCAAGCTACAGATAGAGCTCACAGAATAGGTCAAAAGAAAACAGTAGAAGTGATAAAATTAATAGCAAGAGGAACTATAGAAGAAAAAATATTTAAGTTGCAACAAAAGAAAAAAGCAATTATTGATAGTGTAATTAATGATGAAACAGGTGCAGAATTATTCCTATCCCAGATGAGTTTAAATGAAATTAACGAGTTATTTATTTAAAGCTTAAATAAATAACATGAATTTCTACAAAACAATTGACAATTCGACGTTTTTCTGTTATTTTTTATAAGAATTAATATCTTTAGGATAATAACAAGGAGGCTATTTATGAATGTAAACCAACCACAAAATGTAAAGATAACAAATGCAGATCCCTCAGCTTTAGGATTATTTGGACTAGCCATGGTAACGCTCGTAGCATCTTCACAGAAACTTGGGATTACAGAAGGTGTATCTTTTATACTTCCATGGGCTATATTCTTAGGCGGATTTGCTCAACTATTTGCATGCATTAATGATTCAAAACGTAACAATGTTTTTGGTACAACAGCTTTTGGTGCTTTTGCATTCTTTTGGATGGGAGTTGGAGCATCATGGTTAATTAAAGCAGGTGTATTTGGTCAAGAGTTAGCAGCAACTGCTGACCCAAAACAACTAGGTGTAGCTTATGTAGGCTACTTGATATTTACATTGTTTATGACCATCGGAGCTGCAGAAACTCACAAGGTACTATTTATAATTTTTATATTAATTGATTTTTTATTCATAGGACTAGCACTTAGTACCTTTAAATTTATGCCGGAATTTACACATGGCATAGCGGCATATTCAGAACTCTTAATTTCGCTATTTTCTTTTTATGGTTCTGCTGCAGCAGTTTTAAACGGTCATTTTGGAAAGCAATTTTTACCAGTTGGCAAGCCCCTTGGAATATTTAAATAATAGTTTAAATTATTACATTTATAAGCAAACAACAACATGAATAATTATATTATAATCTGAAGCAAATGCTAAATTAAAGAAAAATTTATAGATATGTAAAAATCCTGAGGAGCATTAAAAAATTTCGAGGAAAAGAAAATAAGGCATCCTCAGGTAATGTTATTTAATATTTATCCATAGTCAAAACTTTATCAATAACCATACTTGAATCTTGTTGAATATTTCCTTGAATATTCACATCAACATCTTGTTCAATATCTTGTTTAGAAAATTCTTTAAAAAATTCATTGAAAAACTCATCTTCTTGTGGTTTTTTTTGACCCCAAGTAACTTTAATTGACAAATTTCCATACTTCTCGTCTTTAACATAATTAAACTCATAATCTAACTTTTCATCATCTGGTATTAGAACACGGGTTCCTTCTATTTTGAGTTTTTCTTTGAATAATTTTATAATTTGATCTTTTAAGAAAAAATAAAACTCTTCTTTGCTGCCAACATATTTTTCTCTAGCATTCATATATTAAACCTCCTTTCACTATAATAATATTCTAATTTAACCATAAGGGTGATTATTATTGTGTTAACTTTTATTTTTAATGATTAATATTATATGAAAATATTAACTCTGTATATTTTCATATACAGGCTCATTTAAAATCACTAACTATTCAGGAAGAAAGATTGTTAGAAATTCTACTTTTTAAGAAGCATTTTGAGATGCTTCTTTTTTTGTACGTCCAGCATGTTCGCTGAGCCGATAGGCTGAAAGAAGCCTACGTCACCTAACCAACGGGAAGACAACCTGAGAGCAAGGGCGTTACTGGCAACGGTAGGGTCTGAAGGAAGCAGC
>NZ_JBNMNU010000201.1:0-7144 GCF_051278035.1 Clostridium sp. | reverse complement strand
TATTAGTTGTATTGCTTTACTATCTATTAATTTTCCAAACAGAGATGGTAGTAAGATTGAAGATAGGTCCAGTAGAATAATAATTAAATCAACTGAAAAAGGGTATATTCCAGATATTAAAGAATCTTCAAATGACGAAGGTATAAGGGTAGTAATACCAGCAATAAATGGTGAATCCGAATTTCCAGTACAATTACTACCTGTACCTGACGTTAATGCGCCTATAGTAATTAATCCTTTATCATAAGAAAAATGTATTAATATCATTATATAATTAATGAATAAGTTTCCTGTATTACGCAAAAGAGCGGAAATGCTCTTTTCTATTTTTTAAGGCTGCTACAGTAATCATAACTATAAAGTTTTGATTACTGTAGCAGCCTATGTGCATTTGTAAAAATGGTTTTTTATGGTATGATTTAAGAGACAAGTTGTTTCGGGATTGTAAAATATGGCGGTGCAATATTTAAAATTATAGAAGGGGGGACATTACTTTGAAAAAAAATCTTTGTGCTTTTTCAATTGTTTTTTTAGGTTTATGTATGGTTTTAAGTTCTTGGTTCATCTCTCAATCATTAAAAACCAACACAAATAATGAAACTAAATCGCTTCAACAGGTACAAAATTCAAACCGTTATGAGTACATACAAGTAGCAGGAAATTATTATATAATATTAGATAGACAAACAGGTAACTATTGGGGGAATTTAAATGGCGAGTGGAAAGAGACTACACTACCTATTTCAACTCAAGCAAAATAGTGTTCATCACTAAAAATAATGTTACGTTAGAAAGAAGATAGTATGGTTTTTGTCGCCATTTTCTAATATTGTTCATCTATCTTAAAACTACAATAGATGTACGCCAAGCGAAGCTTGGTATTTCTGATAGAGTGAAAGTCTCTATAGGACAGGGTCTAACCAACCAACCTTATCGAGTGTTGCGCCGAAACTGGTAACAGATAGGTGAAGTGTACACAGAGTAACATGTAGGCCATAGGGAAAACCGTAATTCCTGAAGCATATTCAGCTCCGTTAATAGTTGAGTCTGGAAACAGACTTTAAAATACAGATGACGACATGTTATCTATCATGGAAGTCAATATAATAATATCGTAATTGGTGAGATATTAGAGGGTCTGTCGGAGTCCAAGGACATGGCATGTATGTAGAGAAATATCTAAGAACTTGGGAGAACCTATAGATTCCAATGCAAATTGGTAGGTCTCTCCAATGGAAAAAGAGGATGACCAAAGGTTTATAGGAAGTCGGATTCACCCGTAGTACTCTGAGGACGGGAAAGCCGTCTACGTGGGGAAGGAGTGGACAATGAATATGTACCTTGAAAAGGAAACATTAACCAGACATGTAGGACTGGAAAAATTAATGCAAACCTCACTACAAGGAATAGAGCAGAAGGCAAAACAAAACAAAGAACATAAATTTTCTAATTTATATGAATTGCTAAATGAACAAGCTTTAGGTTATGCATGGAAAACCATCAATAAAAAAGCGTCAGCTGGAGTGGATAAAATAACAGCAAAAGAATATGCTGAAAACTTAACTGAGAATATAAGCGAAATAGTTGATGCGTTAAAGAATAAAAGATACCATGCTAAGTTAGTAAAGCGAGTAGAGATTCCGAAAGGAAATGGTAAAAAGAGACCGTTAGGTATACCAAGTGTCTCTGATAAAATACTGCAAAATGCAGTAACTATGATACTGAAAGCGATATATGAACCGGAATTTTTAGAAAGTAGCTATGGATATAGACCTAATGTAGGTGCTGGAAAGGCAGTCAAAGACCTTACAAAGGAACTGCAATTTAGCAAGTATAGTTTTATAGTAGAAGCTGATATTAAGGGTTTTTTTGATAATATTGACCATGACTGGCTATTAAAAATGCTTGAATATAAAATTAATGATAGAGCATTTATAGGCTTAATCAAAAAATGGTTAAAAGCAGGGATATTAGATGTAGATGGATTAGTTAAACATCCTATTACAGGTTGTCCACAAGGTGGGAATATTAGTCCAACTTTATCTAATATATATCTTCATTATGTTTTAGACTTATGGTTTGAAAAAGTAGTAAAACCAAAATCAGAAGGTGAAGCGTATATATGTCGGTATGCAGATGATTTTGTATGTGCATTTAGATATAAAAGAGATGCTGAGAGATTCTATAATGAACTGCCCAAAAGACTAAGGAAATTTGAATTAGAACTATCTCTTGAAAAGACTAATATTATAAGTTTTTCAAGATTTAGAAAGCAAGAAAAGACCTATTTTGAATTTTTAGGTTTTGAGTATAGATGGGGAGTTTCATACCTGGGAAAAGATATTATTAAAAGAAGAACTTCAAGGAAAAAATTAAGGCAATCTCTCAATAATATGAAAAATTGGTGTAAAGGTATAAGAAGTAAGAGATTAGTTGCCATAATAAAATTACTTAACTCAAAACTTAGAGGATATTATAACTACTATGGGGTAATAGGTAATTCTAAAGACCTTAATGGCTTCTATCGAATAACAATGGAAACATTGTATAAATGGTTAAATAGAAGAAGTCAAAGGCGTAGCTTTATTTGGATTGAATTTAAGAAGATGATAAAAAGGTATGGAGTGATAACTCCAAGAATCACAGAAAGTACAAATCATCAGATTAGGTTTGATATATGTTTTGTCTGATTACGGATTCGAATATTCTGAAGAGCCCGGTGCGGTAGTTCCGCACGCCGGGATTCTGTGCGGGGGACGTGGAGTAATCCACGCCTACTACCGTGACGAAGAATCGTAAAAAAATATGAAATAACATTTTGAACAAAATTAATACCTTACTTTATTAATTTTTGCTAATTTATAGGAGGGTAACTATGCTAAATGGAAATACTGTAATAATAAGACCAATAGAAAAGGGTGATTTCGAACTTTTTTATTCATGGATACAGAGCCAAAAATGTTTAGGTAATTTTATGGATATGGAGATGGTATATAAAGATAGTTTTTTAGAATCTCTTGAAAAAAGCACAAAAAATGTCGCTAGATTCTATGGAATAATTGAGGACAAGGAAGGAAAGTCAATAGGTGTAGTAGACTCTATAGAAGTTTTAGGAAGTATTACTACTCTTGAAATAGGCTTATTAATAGCTGAAGAGTCATCAAGAGGTAAAGGGATAGGAATAGAATGCATAAGGCTGTTTGTTAATTATCTTTTTAAAACTAAAAATATAATGAGAATCCAGTATACAACCAGAACTGACAATTTGGGTATGAAAGCTATTGGAGAAAAGACTGGATTTAAGCTAGAGGGAATATTAAACAAATATAAGTTTGCTGAAGGAGAGTTTAGAGATTATTACTTAATGGCTATTACTAGAGATAACTGGAGTTGTATAAATAATGACATTAACACGTAACATTCATAAATTTTGCAACGACTATGGTTAGGAGGGTAGAGTATGATTGATGGGAAAAATGTTTTTATAAGACAACTTGAATTAGGGGATGAGGAGTATTTATATAAGTGGTGGAACAATGGGGATATGATGGGACATGCTACCCATGCCTTTGGAACATTACAAAGCAAAGAAGCAATACGTATCAATATCCTAAAAGAAATCGAAAATTCTAATGTATTTCCAGATAGAAAAAGATTTATAATATATAAAAGGGAAGGGAATAAACCTATTGGAGAGATGAATTATTGTGACTGGGACGCACGAAATCAAAAGTGCGAATTTGGAATAAAGATTTGTGAAGTTGATGAACAAGGAAAAGGCTATGGAAAAGATTCATTATTTCATTTTGTAGACTTTTTATTTAGATTTTTCAATTTGAATAAAATTGAAATCACAACAATGTTAGACAATCAGAAAGCACAGAGTCTATACAAAAGAATGGGGTTTAAAGAAATAGGCGTAATTAGACAAGGATACTTTGATAGTAGGAAAGGTGACTTTCAAGATGTTGTATACATGGATTTATTAAAAAATGATTGGGTTAAGACTAAAGGCAATCAACTGGAATTGATGAACAATAGTGAAATAGGGCGTCATAGTAAAATTAATTTTCAAATATATTAGTGGTTTATTGATAGTTTAATGATAGTTTATAAGGGGGACTAAATGTATTTAAAAAAATTGATTCATGAAAAAATTTGGATTTTAGGAATAGTACTATTGATTTGCAGTGTATTGACTTTAAACAGTTTATATTTTATATCTAATGTTGTACAAAATATTTATTATGGTGTATATGTTGTTTTGTCAATTATAACTATTACAATTATTCGTAATCATTATTCTTTAAATATTCATAATGGTTTCTTTATACTATTCAATATGTTACTTATATATGTAACATATATATCATATCTCAATCACTTTATTGCTCTACCGTTATTTTTGATATTTCCATCATTATTGATATTCCCGCTATTACGCTCCAAAAAATCTCATGGTATATTTAAACTTTTTTCTGATTTTTCATATATTCTACTTTTAATTATAATGTTTGTGTTTCTGTTTGTAAGATTAATTTTTACATCTGTAAAGTTAGTTAAGACGTTAGATTCACCAAATAACAAACAAATGATTGAAGTATACTCTATAAACAATGGTGCTGTTGGTGGCTCTACTCATGTATATTTAGCAGAAAAATATTGCTACTTATTTAAGAAAAATAGACTTATTTACTCTGGTAATTATGGAGAAGGTGAGGATGTTGTTAAGTGGAAAGACATTAATCATGTCCAAATTGATAGTAAGACTATAGATATTACATCCCAGTAACATATTTATGTATTGTTCATAAGCACCGACACAAGGGTATAAAAGTGCGACGCAAGATTTATGAGAGGGGGTTTAAAAATGGGAGACAATAGAACATTATCTGGCATATTTGTTATTTTATCTATTGTAACCTTTATTGCTTGTTTATTATTAAATTTTGTAGAGTTTCAAGATGGCAGTTCAGCATCAATAAGAAGTGTGATTATAACATTTTGGTATGCAACTGTTTGGATTTTGGTTTTAGTAACTGGAATAAAAGGCAGAAATCGTGGAGCAGTGAAGTATTGTTCAGTATTTTGTGTTATTACATTTATAACCTCGATAACAGTGTTGTATGGGAGCGTGGTTGATACTGTAGGCGGGGCTGGTTGGCTATTCCCTCTAATGCTATTGTTCTTAGGGCAGTGGCATGGGCTTAGATTCTTTATGCATAGCAATATCACTTACTTTACACTAATTGCAGTAATATCTTTAACAATATTAGTAATTGCTGTTATATGGCTTAAACGAAATAAAACAAATCAGAATATTATATAATTTCATCAAGTCGTTTTGTTCAAATATTACGCAAAAGAGCAGAAATGTTCTTTTCTATTTTTTTTTTGGACTATATTGATACCGTAACTATTAAGTTTTGATTATGGTAGCAGCCTATATGAATTTGTAAAATGGTGCTTTATGGTATAATTTAAGAGACAAGTTGTTGTGGAATTGTAGAGAACTGCGTCACAATGGTAATCTATTGTGAAGATTATTATTTAAATGGAGGGAATATATGCTAGAAATAACAATTAGAAATTTTTCTATTGATGATTTTGAGGGCTTTAATATTTTAATGAATCAAGTGCATAGATTGCATATGGACAGTAGACCAGATTTTTATAGAAAAACTGATGAACCAATTTCTAAAAAAGATTTTTTAAGCATTGTACATGATAGTAATACAATATCAATTTTAGCTGAAATTAACTATATTATTGTAGGCTTATGTATTATTTCAATTAAACCAATATCAACTAATACATCTTTAGTTCCAAGAAGAGTTGCTTATATGGAAGATTTATGTGTTTCTCAAGAGTATAGAAAACAAGGCATTGGCAAAAGATTATTTAATGAAGCAAAAAAATGTACTTTAGAATTTAATGTGGATTGTTTAGAATTAATGGTATGGGCATTTAACAAAAATGTAATTGAGTTCTATGAAAATCAAGGAATGGAAACTCGAAGTAGAATTATGGAAATGAAGTTATAAAAGCTGAAAACAAAAAATACTTTAGTACTTCATAATATTCTTTTATGACGACACAACAATATTATTAACTTAAGCATAAATCTGCACTATATTTGGGTGTGGATTTTTTTGTTGTTAATTAACCAACTACGTCCTATAATAGCCAGTAGCAAGCTCAGGCAAGCCTTCACAAATACCCCAGGGGTGCTTATTTTTACATTGATGTAAAAATAAGCTGCTAGAAAAGCTATTAGGAATAAAAATTTATAGTAAGGAGAATAATTAGTAATGGTATTTATATAAGGAGATAATGTGAAATATTATGAAAGATAATAAAATAATTAGAGTAGTGTTAGTATTAGCTATAGCTTTTGCAATAAGATTTATTGGAATAGACCGTATTCCGCCTACGGCAATTGTGGGAATATTCTTATTTGGGATGATTTATTTCATGTGGAATATTTTTAGAGTGAAAAAAGATAAATACTATATAATTTTTGCATTAAATTTAATTGCACTTTCAGGAAATACTATTATTATGTATACAGTCAAAAATAAATACCCGCAGTATATGTCAGTTTCAAGACCTATATTTATACCGATTTTTCTAACTTTATTGGTTTCAACCTTTATTTCTGTTATTATTTGGTCAATTGCAAGCAATAAAAAATAATACAGTAGTATTTTAATCCCAACATATTATTTTAATAAGTTAGTTCGCATGTTTCTTAAGAGGCGACACAAGTAGAAGACTCATATTAGCAAAGGAGTGGGTCTTTGATATAGCAGTTTAATAGTAGAATACGATTGGGCATTAGCACCTTTAATAGGCTGATTTGAGAACGGGTTATTTATGATTTGAGGAAAGGCGGTTGGAGCATATTGAGAGGTATCAAGTTTGAAATTCCAAATTCATGGGGTTCGTTTATAAGTGAAATATTAAATGGAATATGTGTGGAGCAGTATGTTTGGAAAATTAGTGAAGACCAAGTATATCTGAGTACTCACGGAAACTAATAAATAAAACTTGAATTTGTATGGAGTCGTCTAGAACTATAAATTTTATGTTAAGAGAGCAAGTAGCGATAAAAATAGGTATAGCAAACAAGCCTGCACGATGC
>NZ_JBNMNU010000200.1:0-7208 GCF_051278035.1 Clostridium sp. | reverse complement strand
ACCTACTGGTTTAGTTGGGTTCTTAAACCCTCCATCATTTTGGTCAACTATTACTTGAGTAACTACTGTTGCAACTTCCTTTTTTATGCTTCTTTTTCTCATTTCCGCTCTAATGCTTTGTTGCAAATGATATCCTATATAACCTTGACTCATGGCGCCACATTCTGGAAAAGGCATTATCGGACTGTTTTCATGTATTGAATTAGCTGCTTCATAAGTAGCTATAAGTTGACCTACTTGAGGTCCATTACCATGGGCAACAATTACCTCATGCCCCTGTTCAATTAAATCTACAATAGCCTCCGAAGTTTGTCTTGCTGTTACGAGTTGTGCTTCTGCTGTAGTATCTTTTGGATTTGCTTGAAGGGCATTACCACCAAGTGCTATTACTATTCTTTCCATATTTATATCTCCTTTTATCTTAATTTAAATTTTATTAACTTTCTTAATAAGTCGACAACTATTTTAATCCATTTTCATAATTTAAATAGCAACGTTTCCCGTAGCTACTTGATAAATAATATATATTGCTCCAAAAGCAATTAAAGCAGTCGTTATCCATTGTCTTTTTGTTAACCAATTCTTTTCACCATTTTCTTTTCTAGCCATGGCGAAAAAAACAATTCCAGGAATGTAAGCTATAAAGCAAAGTAGAGTATAGTTTATTCCTGAAGCTACAATTGCCCAAATTTGAAAAATTGCTGCAATAAAACCTATTATAATTTGTTTTATTTGACCTTTTTCATGTCTATCTATATAAGAAATTTTAAATTGATACATTCCAACAAATAAATAACAAATTAATATTGAAGCAGTACAGAGAGAGTAAGCAAATTGGTATGCTTTATCTGTAAATAAGAAAGTAAAAAGAAATAGTTGAATTAAGGATGCTGTAATCATCAAAGAAAAAGTAGGTGAACCAGCTTTATTTACTTTACCAAATATTTTTGGAAGTAGTCTTGCACGAGCCATTAAAAGAGCTGTTTCAGCTGGTAGCATCGTCCAAGATAACCATGCGCCTAAAATTGAAATTATTAAACCTATATTTATGAATGTGGCTCCCCAAGATCCAACAACGTCTTTTAAGATAAAAGCCATCGCGGGAGTAGCTAAGTTAGATAATTGATCTTTGCTCATAAGACCATAAGGAATCATGGACGTTAAAACATAAATAATTAGCAAACCTATTAATCCAAGAATAGTTGCCTTGCCGGCGTCAGATTTCTTATTAGCACGGGAAGACAGCATTGAAGCTCCTTCTATACCAACAAAAACCCACATCATAACCATCATACAACTTTTAACTTGTGTGAATACATCTGAAAAGTCAAAATTAGTAGATACATTTCCCCAAAAATGAAATGAAAATAAATCCACCTTAAAAGCTATAATACCTATGACTATGAATAAAAAGATTGGGATTAATTTAAATATAGTAACTATTGTATTTATAACAGCTGCGTCTTCAACCCCCCTATTAACTATGAAAGTAAGTGACCACATGAAAATACTAGCACCAATAATTGATGGAATATTTTGACCGTTTCCAAAGACAGGAAAGAAGTAAGAAAGTGTACTCATAAGCATTGTGGCAAAGGCTACATTGCCAAGCCAAGCGGATAACCAGTATCCCCATCCACTAACAAACCCTCCAAATCTTCCGAAACCATCTTCCGCATAGCTGAATATACCATTTAATTCAGGCTTTTTTATTAATAAATTATTGAAAGATAACGATAGCATTAAAATACCAAAACCAACAATTACCCATGCAATAATTACTGCTCCTGCAGCAGCACCTGATGCTAAATCACTAGATATATTAAATATACCTGCACCTACTGAGGAACTAATAACTAGTGCTATTAGTGAAAATAATCCTAGTTTTTTTGAACTATCAGACATTTAAAACTACCCCTTTATCGTATGTTTTGTAGCGTACATATTTTTTGGCGAGAGCAAAAATTTTACCCTCGCCAATTAAATCTATATATATTGAAAGCATAATCCAAATAGAAGATTACTATCAATACAACTTTTCAAACTATTTTTGATTAGTCACCAAGTGTAGCAACCATAACTGCTTTTATTGTATGCATTCTATTTTCTGCTTCATCAAATACTATAGATGCTTCACTTTCAAATACTTCATCTGTAACTTCAACACCATTCATTCCAAATTTTTCGAATACATCTCTGCCAACTCCAGTTTTCAAATCATGATATGCTGGTAGACAATGCATAAATTTAGTATCTCTATTACCAGTAAGTCCCATCATTTCTTTATTAACTTGATATGGTTTTAATATATTAATCCTTTGCTCCCAAACTTCATCTGCTTCTCCCATTGAAACCCAAACGTCAGTATATATTACATCTGCATCTTTTACTCCCTGTGCTACATCACTTGTAATAGTAATTTTTGCCCCTGTCGTAGCAGCTATCTCTCTACATTTACTAACTAGTACTTCATCAGGGAATAGTGAATTTGGAGCAACTATTCTAAAGTCCATACCCATTTTAGCAGCACCTATCATAAGAGCATTTGCCATATTATTTCTACCATCTCCAGCATAAACAAATTTAATTTCGTTTAATGGTTTTGAAAAGTGCTCTTTTATAGTTAATAAGTCTGCAAGAATTTGTGTTGGGTGATCTTCTGTTGTTAAACCATTCCATACAGGTACTCCTGCATATTTAGCTAATTCTTTAACTATTTCTTGACCATATCCTCTATATTCTATTCCATCATACATTCTTCCAAGAACTCTAGCTGTGTCTGCTACAGATTCCTTTTTACCAATTTGAGTTCCTGTAGGTCCAAGGTAAGTTACGTGTGCTCCTTGGTCGAGTGCCCCTACTTCAAAAGCACATCTTGTTCTTGTTGAGCTTTTTTCAAATATTAGAGCAATATTTTTGCCTTTTAATTTTTGAGTCTCTGTACCTGCGTATTTAGCTCTTTTTAAGTCTCTAGCTAAATCTAAAAAGTAGTTTATTTCCTTTGGAGTAAAGTCCATCAGAGTTAAAAAATTTCTGTTTCTTAAATTAAACATAATAAATTCCTCCTAATATTTTATTCATTAATATCTCCTACCTTTTCTTTAAGTGCTGCCAACTGTTCTGGATAGTTCTGTTCAACTATGTCATTCCAAACTTCAGCACCTTTAATACCGCATCTCTCAGGAACAAAAACAGGATCCAACCCCATCTTTTTTTGCTGCTCATAATCTTTAAGAGTTGCAAGAACAGGTTTTGTTAATAGTATAATAGCAATTATATTAAGCCATGCCATCATACCAACACCAATGTCCGCAAGATTCCAAGCCATACTTGATGTACGGATTGTTCCGTAAAATGTAGATACTACTAAAACTATCTTCGTAATAAATGAAATAGTTTTCAAATTCTTACTCTTCCTAAATAAATATGCAACATTACTATTAGTATAGTAGGCAAATGCAAGTAATGTAGTGAATGCAAAGAAGAAGATTGCTATAGCAATAAATGGACTTCCAAGACCGGGAATCATTGTGTTTATAGATTCTTGAGCGAAAGAAGGACCAACACCAACTCCTGGAAGATTTTCAACCAAAAATCCACCAGCGGGATTTGCAACATTGTATTTTCCTGTAGAGAGTATCATAAGTGCAGTTGCTGTACAAACGAATAACGTGTCCACATATACTGAGAAAGATTGAACAAGACCTTGTTTTGCAGGGTGGGATACTTCTGCAGCAGCGGATGCCTGTGCACCAGTACCCATTCCTGCTTCGTTAGAATAAAGTCCTCTTTTTACTCCCCACATAACTGCATTTCCAAATACAGCACCGAATGCTGCGTTAGCGTTAAATGCAGAGCTGAAGATTAAGCCAAACATTGATGGTATATTTTTAATATTTATAAACAAGATAGCAAAAGCAATTAGAATATAAGCGGCTGCCATAAATGGAACAACTGCTCCAGCTACATTAGCGATTCTTTTAATTCCACCGAAAATGACAAAACCGAATAAGACAGAAACAAAAATTCCTGTAACATATGGAGATATACCAAATGCGGTCTGTGATGTCTCAGCAATGTTAAATGCTTGGATACCTGGGCCAGTAAATCCATTTCCTATAATGGTTACTATAGCAAATAGTATAGCAAAAGGTTTGTTTTTCAATCCTTTTTCTATATAGTATGCCGGACCTCCACGGTAATCACCAGCAATATCTTCTTTCCATACCTGAGCCAAAGCAGATTCTGCATAGGCCGAACCAGCTCCTAAGAATGCAATAATCCACATCCAAAAGATTGCTCCTGGACCACCATAAAATATTGCAGTAGCAACTCCAGCAATATTTCCTACACCTACACGTCCACCTAATGCCATCGCAAAACTTTGAAAAGATGAAACACCTTTTGTAGAACTCTTTCCTCCAAGCAATTGATGCACCATGTCTTTTATTAGGCGAAGTTGTGGAAATTTCATTCGTATTGAAAAATAAATACCAGCGCCCAAACAAAGATAAATCAAACCTGAGCCCCAAAGCAAACCTGCAAATTTACCTGTTAAAGTAGCAAAATCCATTTAGTAATCCCCCTATTTATTTTCTTTTATTATAACAATGACTTTTCAAAAACAATCAATTTACATCAAAAAAAATATTTAAAATTCTAAATGTTTTTAATGTTTTTAGAATTTTAAATATTTCTTATTACTATTTTTAGTCCACTTCACAGTTGAGCAGAAGACCTTCTAAAAATATATTTATTGAAATTTTGCCTCCAGTTTTCTTTAAGCATTTTATATGGTCCATTTCAGCTTTCACACTTGAAAATTTAAAAAGAACATTCGAATAAGTATAAAAAGTTTCATTCCCATAATCTTCGATTCCTAAGTTTGCCATATTCTCTAGTCCGACCTTAATTGCTCTTCGAACCCTTTGTTTCACAATATCGGAATTATCCCCAAAGCAGGTAAAGAGCTTATCTAAATTGCATTCCGAGAAAGTTTTTTTGTTTTCGATAAGGTATTCACATATTTTCATTATATCAGTTGTACCCTTTTCACCAAGCATTCCTAGTATACTTAAAATATGTTTTATTTCCTTTAAGCTGCCACCTATGTCCTTATTGGGCTCAGCAGAACTTCTCAACATTTTCTTAATATTAGTAAGCATTATTTGCATTTCAATTTTTTCTGCAACTTTTGAGGTTACCTTTTCCACTTCAATTTTATTTATAGGCTTTTTTATAAAAAATTCTATTCCCGATTTATATGAATCTGAGATAAGTTCACTATCTAAAACCTGAGATATCATAATAAAACAAATGGCTGGCCTTAAACTTTTGACCTGTTGCACAAGAGTATTTCCATCCATTTTAGGCATAAGAAAATCTACAAGCACAATGTCTGGGGCTAATAAAAGTATCTCGTTAAAAGCAGTTTCTCCATTGTTTGAGCAACCTATAACTTCAAATGAATTGTTTTCTTCTATTATATTAGTAAGTATTCTTACTATACTTATGTCATCATCAACAATATAGTATCTCATGAAATTTCTCCTTCCATTATATCTTCTTTTATTTTCATAGTAAATTCCGTCCCTAGGAGCGTTGAGGAATGAACATCTATAGAACCTAAAAAAATATCATTAACAATGCCTTTTACATGGGCAAGTCCAATACCTCGGCAGATGTCACCAGTCTCAGTATTAAATTTAGTTGAAAATCCAGGATTGAAAATATATTCAAGATCTTTCTCCTTTATACCTTTGCCATTATCGGATATAACAAAAATACACTCCCCCTGCTTCCTCTTAATAGATATTTTTATAAACCCATTATTCACTTCCTCCATAGCTTCCATACTATTATAAATAAGGTTTCTCAGAACAGAGACCAGATAAAAATGTTCCTTAACATTGAAATTATCTTCTATTTCAAATTTTAAACCTGCATTTGATTTGTTTCTTTTTATATGCTCCTTTACCTCAATTTCAATAATGTTTGCCATATCGTAAATATTCATTTTCGCCGCATCCGTTTTTTCGCCAACCATTTCTTCTAATCCTTTTATAACGCTTATATAATCTTTTTTTATTTCATGCACATCTTTTGCTATATCAAGAGATATATTTTTTAATTCAAAAGGATAGTTATTCTCTGATATAGTTTTATATAGGGAATAAGCTTTTTTCATAACATCTTCAATATCCGCATTGTTTTTATTCATGAAATAAATTTCACTTTTTACACTTGAAGTCATTAACATTAATTTTCTATATCTTTCCTCATGTTCTTCCTTGATAAGTAATAACTTATAATGTTTCAGTA
Organism: Clostridium sp.; assembly: GCF_051278035.1. Lineage (GTDB taxonomy): Bacteria > Bacillota > Clostridia > Clostridiales > Clostridiaceae > Clostridium_AD. The sequence goes on along the minus strand of NZ_JBNMNU010000200.1, from coordinate 887 downwards.
ACAATATTAGACATATTGCTATTACAGTTCTTGTGAAGGCTATTAATGCTAAATTTTGAAACATGTTATAACTATATCCCTTGAACCCAAGTATTACACTGATCTCTAAAATGTTAGAAAAAAAATCACAAAAAAATATTGAGAAGCCCAAATCTGTTAAATTCGATTTTTCTTTTTTCCAATAGAATAAATAGAATAGTATTCCATATGTAAAATAAAACAAAACATCAGGCCCTATAAAGCCAATGGTAGTATGTAAATTTTCACTAGCAATGTATAAGAATATCCCCCTATAAAGGGGAGAAACTATCCCCGTTGCAAGAAGTATTTCTATAGGGTTAAATTCTTTGTAAAAATATAGAAATACGGGCAATATAACAACAGCAAGGGTTATTATAAACCCCGGTACAAAAAAATTCATATTGACTTGAGATGCTAATGCAACTCCAACTGAAATCATTAAAATAGACTTTAATTTTTGCACTTTGATAATTTTCACCTTCCTCTCTATATTATAAATTACTCTTGATATCTCACTCATTCTTAGAATCTCATCATTTCAAAAAGAAACCTTCTTGGTATATATTGAATTATTGTATTTATATGGGCATAGATGAGTGACCTAAATAGAGTTATGCTTTTTTGTTAAATTATGGCTACGTCGGATATCCGCATTATCTCTGGTAACTTACCCTTCCATGTCTCACAGGATCTATGTCCTAAATTCCTTCGTTCAGTCTATCCAAGAGGCGGATGTCACCATATGCTCCAATACCGGGTCTATGCCCTTATGGTGAAATTTAAACCTGACTAATCCCAGTTTCTTTTTTCAAAGTTCAATCTAAAAACGTGAAATTTCTATTACTTATCCACAATTATTAGCTCAA
>NZ_JBNMNU010000199.1:0-7278 GCF_051278035.1 Clostridium sp. | reverse complement strand
TTTTTTGCCTTAAATAAGTACAATATCTCTTAACGCATTTTATAAGTTCATATTTGCCTCTAGCTATAGTCTCAATTATATTTTCATCTACAAGCTGACGCACTCTCCTGTCTGTAATTCCAAGGATATTACCAAGGGTAATACTGTTAACAATTGTAATATCTAAGTTCTCAAGTTTTGCCATTAATAACACCCTCTTTCATATGCAATTTCCAGGAAGGAAGTGCAATGTATTTTTACGGTTAAACTTTTCAATATTTGGGTGTCGCTCGCTCCGTAAGGCTTTTGCTACCTCCGGAAGTACCTTTTTTGTTCCACACATCCATCCTAAGCACTAAATATTAACGAATCAATACATTACCTTGCGTATGATTTATACATAGCTCTCTGCCTGCTCTATATCCCTAACAATACTTCTATCACTGCCACCATCAGTCCACCTACTAACATAGTAAGTAAGCCTGCAATCAATCTCTTATGATACCAACATGCACATGCTGTTGTTATCACCCATACATTTGGTAGGCTAATGTTAAACATGAATATATATGTTAATACATTCTTAATCATATGGCTCTCACCTTCTCTGTTGTATAGCACCATTACATCGCATAACTATGCTCACTCATGCATTCCTTTAAGCTATCTGACACCTTATCTACTGCTATCCTTTTACTATTGCAGTAAGGACATACTAAGTATCTATCCTTTGTCATCTTCTTAACATCATTCGTTAACAGTACTAACTCACCACTACATGTTCTACACTTATATCCTGTATACATACCTAACATATCCTCACTCCTCATGTATTTTTAGACATAGAAAAAGCACCAGATAATCTCTAAGATTTTCTAGTGCTTTATAATTACTTAATAATTCTAACTGATATCATAATATCACATTTTTGCCCTCTTATACTATCGTCTTTTATGTAATCCTTAATCCTCTCCTTAATGCAAATAAATCTCTTGCTTTTTTAAGCCACTTATATATAGTATTTTCACTCGCCGAAATATCTACTGCAGCTATATTCACTCTAATATGTATATCTCCTTTTTTAAGTTCCTTATCAGGATTTTTAAAATATACATGCTCTATAGCTCTTACAATATCTTTCTGAAACATATAACACATAAGCTCCGCTATTACTAATTCTATAGCTTCCATATCCTTTATAGCAGCAATTTTTTCTTCTACTGCAGTTTCAGCCGCTATTATTTCAGCTTCTGTTGGAGAACTTATTCCACGAGATCCCCTCTGTTTTTTTGTATAATTTTCTAGTGCATCCTCATATATTTTTCTTCTATATTTATCAGTGTTCTTCCCATTAAGTGCATAAAATCTAAATGCAGCCGTTGAATAATCCCTTAAATAATCTTTCAATTTTTCTTTTCCTTTCACTATTCAAATTTATTAGCTATATTGACTAATTCTTCTTCTGTTCTCCTGGTGTAAATTCTTGTAGTGTTTATATCCGCATGTCCTAAAAGGTCTGCAAGTTCGTCCATAGTAAGATTTCGTTCTCTTATTCCTAAGACTCCATATAGATGCCTAAATGCATGCGCATGGCTCTGCTTAATTTGACCTTTGCTTTTCCGGCATAAATTTTAATGATATAGTGAACCCCTTGTCTATTTAGATTTCCACATTTTCCAGTAAACAATTTGTCTCCTGTATTTACCCTTACTTCTAAATATTCTTTTAAAGCTTTATTGAGTTCCGCAGGTATAATAACCATACGATCTTTTTTCCCTTTTCCTTGAACATATAGCTTAGTTTTGCTTGCATCAACAGGATCGAGTTGAAGTGCTTCGCTCACTCTCATTCCTGTTAAGTATAGACATTTAAAAATAGCCACTGCTCTTTTATCATTTTTGCGTTCAGCAACACCAATCATCCTTCTATAATCGGTTTTGCTTAATATCTCTTTTAAAAACTTACTTCTCTGTATCTTTTCTTTTTTAATCTCAACAATTATCTTTAAATCTTTTTTATCATTTAAAAACTTTATATATCTGTTTACCGCGGTTAATTTTCTGTTAATCGTATGAGTGGATATTTTTTCATTTCTTAAAGCCTTTTTAAAAATAATAATATCTTTTTTAACTATTTCATATTCATCTTTATTAATAATATTTAGAAATTGCTCTATATCATTAGCATAACTTTTAATTGTGTTTTCACTTTTTTCTTCTTCAAAGAGATAATCTTTAAAATCATCTACATACACATATTTCACCTTTCTTTTTGATGTTTTTAGGTATTTTGTCTAACAGAACATAAATTATGTAAGCCTTGTTTTTTTAGCCTCCATCTTTTATTTGTCAAGGCTTACAATGTGCTTTTTTATCATTTATCCGCATTTTTAGTTGATAATCCCAATTGAGAATGTAAAACTAAAAAATATATTGCTTTATATCGCCTATTTTAGCTGCTTAAATACACCCTTGCCTCCTAGTACTTTACTTTTAGAGTGAACTACTCCATTAATCACATCATGTGCTTATAAATCCGCAATCTCTACACTGACCATTTTCAAGTTCTCCACCACAAATAGGACACATACATTCTCACCTCTTAGATATATAAAAGACACCCTTTTACTTAAGAGTGTCTTTTAGTTAAATATATTATATTGTTTGCTTTATAATTTCTTACCAGCTCGCCATCCATTTATAGCTAATAACATAATAATATATTAGTGTTTCAAATTTGTCCACTTACTTGTCCCGTTTATGTCCCGCTTTTTAATTTATATATCCAATTGCTCTTGCAAAGCATTCTAATGCTCTGTCCCTAACTACATAAAATCCTCTCTTGCTTAATCCTAATGATTTCATTACTTGCTCTCTGCTATAATCTTGAAAATATCTAGATTCTACTAAATCTTTAGTTTTACCATTCATTAATCCAAGTCTATCCATTACCTTTTCTATTATATCTACTTTTTGTTTTATCCCCTCTGATATTTCGTAGTCTCTCTCAATGTAACTATCAAAGCTTGTTGATTTTTGGATGTCTACACCATATTTTGAAGGACTTCCAAGTCCACTTAAATCCATTCTTATAATCCAATCCGGATAGCATTTTAGATCTTTCTCTATTTTTTTTATTATTTTATCAGACAATTTAATTTCTTCATAGTTTTCCATATAACCCTCCGTATCCCTTTATTATTTCCTCTTTTGACAAAATTTTTAATGTTATAATGTTTGACAAAAACTAAATAGTCACCGTATCTTTGAAATGCGACGTAAAAATACCGTAAAATTCAATTGAATAATACGGCATCTTTAAGGGATTATTCTGTTTTAATAGTTATGACGCTTAATATGAAGATTACGGACTAATCCAGCTTTATGTATAAAGGAATAAACATTGCAAACAAAGGAATTGCACTTTTTGTTACATAAATAGCCACTGAAACTGCTATTCCTGTTGACAACCAAGCACTTGAATAAACTATATTTTTATTCATTAATTAGTGAGAGAGTGTATTATAAGTACCAAGCCATCACTAAATCTATCCCCCTTTCTATTTATACTCTTTTATGTGTATAATACGTTGCTTTATTACTTTGAAAAAATCCTTAACAAATTTCTTTTAACGTATGTTTATCAATGTCTAATATAAATAATTTATCAAATGTATTTATTGGAATATCATGAATATTCAACTTATTTATTGCGTCCCAATTAACCATATTAGAAAACCATTCTTCATAAACTGGAATCAGTAACCAAATTTTATCTGCTTCCCTCTTATACTTTTTTATCTTTTCTTCTTTTTTTTGTACTATGTCAGTTAATATCTTTCTATCTATGCCTAGAAAATCTGATTCTCCATTTGGTATTACATGATTTTTTTTGTATATACTATCATACCTTCTAATTTTTATGTTACTAAAATACTGATTAAGCAAATCATATTTATGAATCAGTAATCCATTTTCATCAAACATCGTAACATTATCTTCCTTAGGGTAATTGTCACAAAAAAACTTTATTACACTATTTACTAATTTGTTTTTATTTTTCCTATTACCACATTTAAAATTCTTATTATACATTCGCCAATAAAGTCTTATCTCATAAAATGAGTTCATATTTAGTCTATTTAATTCATCTAATATTTTTTCCATAACATCTTTTTTCGCTTTTTCACTTTCTTTACGTTGCGAATCCATATATTCACAAATTTCTATACCTACCTGTTCATCACCAACTTTAATTATATAATCTGGAGACTCTCTTTCAATACCCACCACTTCATTATCAAATTTAACATTATGCCATGAAGGATTACTTCTTTTATATGGTGAAGAGCCTTCATCAATATCGGCTTCTTTGTCAAAATAAAGTTTAGCAAACTTCTTAAAAGCTATTCTCTCTCTCTGCTTTTGCCTCTCATCATTATTCATCAATTATATTTAATGAGAGAGTGTATAGCAAGCACCAAACCCTCACTAAAACTCACTTCCTTTCTTTTAATACTATTTTCTGTGTATAACATGTTAATAACTATTTCATTTTTAATTTATTAACCTTTGTTAATCTTTTTATGAATTTTTCCAATTTGGGTATTCTATCTGCTCTGTTTTTATCAACTACATTTTCAAACACATAAATACCCTTTTCTAACACTCTAATTTCATCATCTAATTTTCCTTGTTTTCTATAAATTACTGCTAATCTATCATATGGATGATTACCATCAAAGTTTTCTGCTATATTTTTTTCATATAAATCAATTGCTTTGTTTAACTCAGCACATTTTTCATATTCAATACCTTTTAAATTTCTATCAACTTGTTTATCTAATTTACTCATAATTTTTTATGTAAGTTTCTACATAAATATTATAAAAACTTACTCATTTTCATCTCCTTTATATGTATTGTGTATACCATCGTACAACTATATAACATTACTTCTTTTTTATGCAATTTGGGTGTTTTTGCCTATCCCCCGAAAAGGTATATTAATATGTTAATATGAGGCAATACCAGTATTCCAGCATACTGAAAAATAATATTTAATAATTTTAAACCATGAATATTCCATAGTTTAAATATTAGTATTAATAAGTAACATTCATTTTGTAATTTTTATTTAAACTCTTGTAAATCATTGATAAATCAAGGAACCGAAAGTTACACAAGTACATTGAATAACTTTCAAAACGCCTAAAATACACATTATCTTTAAACTTCGACCTAACCCCATAAAATTATAGCATATTACACATACTTAGACATCACTATATTTGAATATTAGTAAATATTTTCATTTTCAAATACCGTATTATTCAATTTTCAAAGAACATTGCTCGTACTTTTAAATTCATTAGTTAAGACGTACTTTTTTCATATTCTGTAGTAATTTGATTACATTTTATAAGCTATATACTGTAATATTAGCCCTATAACTATAAGTGTTATACACTTCTTCATGTGTTTGCTAATTTTCATTAGGTACAACCTTATTTAGTTGTTCAGCTGCCATTTTAAGGCCTATTAAGTAAGCTTGAACTCTGTAAGGGATAATATCACCAGCACTAAATATCCATTCGGCTGCATCGCAATCATAGTCGGTTAAATCATCATAAACTTGTCTAACTTCATAAGACCAGTTACTTTTACAGGTACAATTTCTACTTTCGCTTATTAAACCTCTTAAAAGTCTAATATGATTATCTATCATTTCTTTTCGTTCCATATCTTTTTTATTATCAAAATCAAATTCTTCATCATCGTGTATATTGCTTATTTCTTCTCTAATTCTTGCGATTGCTTCATCACTATCAAACGAGTATTTGTCTTCATCAAGAGCCGATAATTTACCATGAAAATATCCAATGTCATAACTAACAACTGACTTAATACTAGCTTTTTCTGTAAAACAAAACACTGCATCACCTATATCGCCAGTAATATACATTCTTGAACCATCAAATACAAATCTAGTGTAATAAGAACTTGAACCCTTTTGCCCCCAACTTAAAGCTGAAACTCTATCATCATACTTTGTAAATGTTGCAATATGATCTTCAAACCATTCTTTTATTTCTATTCCAGTTTTCTTATAATCCATAATCTACCTCCCCATATTTTGTTGCGCTTTATTTAGATATTATGCAGTAACATTTTTAAGTTTGGATGTATAATTCACATCGTACTCGATTTCCACAATAAACTCGGTATCACATACATAACAAGTCATTTCATGTTCTCCGGGTTCATACATATCGTCACTTGAGCATTTTGAAGCGCATATTGGACAGATAATTTCACTCGTATTACAGCAATCATATTCAGAATGTCTTCTCTCTTTCGCTTCTCTCAACACTTCTTCTTTTTTCTCTTCATGTTCTCTTTTATTACAAGGTTGGCATTGAAATCCATCTGGATGCCCCCAAGGTGTTTCAGTAAGTTCCTTTCTATGAGTTCCACATGTAATACAGCGGTCATGCTCCTCACAAACAATATAAGAATATGGCTCGTTGTTCTTTAAACATTTACTGCATCCACAAACCCAATACCAACCATCTTCAAACCTTTCAGCATACAATCCTCGTATAGGCGGTTCCAGCCTAATTTCAGTCAACCCATTTTTATAAAAACTGTCATTCCAAATATTTGTGTTACCAGCACGTATTCGCTGTTCCCACTCCTTTGGTATTTCAGGAATAAATATTTTTGTATCTTTCAATTCCATTAATAATTCATCCTCCTTACTTCACGATATTTAGCTTTTATATGAGAAAGGACTTATAAGCCCTTTCTCTTTCATTATTATTTAAGAAATTATTGTTAAATCAGCGATATCAGCTAATTCTGTTTTTAAAAATAACTTTATACCTTCCATTGCCTCATTTCTCCATGCTCCTCCATCAGCTTCTATAATTGCTGCTGTTGGACCCGATCTCATTCTAAATATAAATTTACTTACTGGCTGTTCTACCTCTGGAAATGTTCTGTATGGTGCTAACATAACCGGATTAGGTATAACTACTGCACCCATTGTTGCAACTCCTGTTTTAACTGTTACTGATTGAGATATACCATCGTCTCCAACTTGTTTAACAGCTTCATCTTTAATACTACCTGTTACAATTAGCAGCTGTTCAACATCATTGTTTTTTACGAAATTTGATTGCAACATAACATTAAATCTTTCTGTTTCAGTAAAGTTATCAAATGCTATTCTAGGTACAATTGCATTGCATTCCATGTACTCCTCTCTATGCTTGTCCGCTTTTAGTTCTGAGGATAA
>NZ_JBNMNU010000198.1:0-7373 GCF_051278035.1 Clostridium sp. | reverse complement strand
TCAAAAAGCGTGATTATAGATCTTAATAAATTCCCTCATGTGCTAATTGGTGGAGACACTGGAACAGGTAAAAGCAGATTGTTATTAGCGATGATAACTAATTTAATTTATAACTCTAATATTTACATCCATCTACTACAGGTACGCAAAAATGATTTAGGAGTTTTCAAGAATTGCAAACAGGTATTGTCTTATAGTAAAAACTTATTAGATGTAGAAAATAGTTTGCAGAAAATAGACCAGGAGCTACAAAGAAGAGAGGTCCTTATAAATAATACCAAAGGGATCTACAATGTAGAGGACTTCAATAAGAAAGCCTCATATAAATTGAAATATAATTACATCATCATAGAAGAGTTTAGCTTTTTAAATATATCTAAGGGAGATAGCAAAGAGGAAAAAAAGATAAAAGCAAAATGTCTGAGATATATAAAAAATCTTGTAAATGTAGGTAGATCAAGCGGAATGTTTTTAATTACCTCATTGCAAAAACCTACAGCGGATAGTATTCCAACGGACATTAAAGCACAATTAACCACTAGGATTAGTTTAACGATAAAAGATAATTCGACCTCCATAGTAGTCATGGGTGACAACTGTGCTACGCTACTTAAGGATAGAGAGTTTATATGTAAGACACTTGATACTTATAAAGGTCACACGTTAGCTATAGAGCATCTAGACATAATGAGAAACATAGAAAGTAGTTTTATTGAAAAGAAAGCCCCTAAGATTGCTCCTATAGTTGAAAATGGTCTAAACAATGTTTTGAGAATGCTAAATGAAATTAACAAGTAGGGATGTAAATATCATAAGTTTTATAGAAAAGAATCAGGGGGCGACGATAGAACAAATTCAAAGATTATTTTTCCCAGGCTATGTTGTGGCAGCTAATAGGTTAAAAATTCTAAGTGATAATAAATTCATCAAAGTACAAGTGCATCCTATACTAGGTAAAAAAGTTTACTATTTTAAAAAAATGCCAAGTTTTCATAGTTTGGTTATAACCGATGTGGTTATTTTATTAAAGGATAAATTGGATTTTATGCAGAGGGAATATAAGATAAAAAATCATCAAGTTGACTGCATTTTCATTTTAAAAGGGGGTAAAATAATAATATTAGAAGTTGATATTTTCAACAGGACAAAAGATAAGAAAATTGATGAAATTATTAGTGCCTTAGGTGAAACAAAGGCAATGTTTGAATTTTGTATTATAACTAAACACGAGGTCAGAGAGAATAAGAAAAAGAAAAAAGTTATATATATTGGAGTAGACGGAATGAATGAAAAAATAAAACAATACTTTATATAATACTATAGTATCATGATTTCAAACATGGATAGAAAGCAAGGAAAATCAATAGATTAGAAGAGGTTAAGGTACTCAATGCAGTGGGTACCTTTTTAAGTACCCTTTTGAGGGAAACATATGACACTTATAGTCTATTCTATAGGGAAAAACTTTTACTGTAAATTGATTGATATTAGATAGGTTTGTCAATAATTTAAAGAGTTAAGGGGGTTTTTGGTATGCCTAAGATTTTTAAAGTTAATTTAACTAATTTAGATGATATAGAAATATATGAGCTTTTATTACAAGGTAGAATTTTGAACTTCCCATGTGGGTTTTGGTCTAATAGAAGAGCAGATGAAGCGGAAGACGTTGCGGTTAAGTTATTGAAATATTTAATTGATGAAAGACTAAAATTCAGCAAAGAAGATGTTAAAAGAGAATTATCCAAGAAATTTCTAACCAAGTACAAGCTCCATACTGCTTCAAAGCTATTTGGACGTTCTGCTATTCGTTATATACTATGTACTTATCCAGAGGAGCAATATCAGCCTTGGCAATTCATGCATGATAAAGTACCTCAATGCTATTGGACACAAGAAAAAAACAGAATTAGTGCTTTGAAATATATATTTGAAGTAGAAATGCAATGGAATATTGAGGACGTAAAAGAGAAATTATCTTGGAGTATTCTTGAACAAAATGGGTTAGTCACGTTACATAGCTATTATCCTAGTTTATTTAAAATATTTAAAGCTGTATATAAAATTGACATAGGTCCTTGGGAAATAATAAATAGTGAAGTTCCTAATGGCACGTGGGAAAGTGAAAGTAATAGGATTAGTGCTGTGAAATGGTTGATTATTAGAATGAAAGTACAAAACGAACAAATTGACAGAAAAGCTTTTGCCAAGTATGGATTAAGCCTGTTGTTGGGTAAGTATTATAGTGATAATGTAACAAGAGCTATTAGAGAATCACTTATGGTAAATAGCCCTAATTAAGTTAAGTTTAAAGCGTACAGACATGGGCAATACTTCTAATAGAGGTGATGGTAATGTCTTTTACTATTTCTGCAATAAAAACCAGAGATTTAGGTTTTATAAGGAAAAAATTAATTACAATGTACATATTAAACGTAACAGATATTATATTTACGATCTTCCTAATTAACACAGGTATGTTCTTGGAAGTCAATCCTGTCATGGCACCAATTGTAAACAACAGGCACTTATTAAGTATAATTGTTAAGATAGTAATCCCATTTGTACTATTGATTGGGGTATACCAAAGAATGAAAGATGCCACAGAAAAACAATTATTCCAATCAAACATTATCATTAATGGGTGCTTAATATTTTATGGATTTATAAATATATCCCACGTTGTTTGGAGTATATTATATAATGTGATGAAAGTATAAGAAGGACAAGTTAAGAGTATTAGTCTGCAAGAATTGTAATTAAGTAGTTTTTATAAAGTAAAACAAAAACTAATGAAACTCTGGGGTAATCTCAGGGTTTTATTTATTGCCTATTTTACAAATGTTGAAGGGGAAGCTAGATTTATGTTGAATTAATATATTAAAGAAAGCAGTATCACTATGTAGCCATTGTCATAATTTATTGCATTATGGCAAATCAGAAGAAAAAGAATATGTTTTAAGAAAATTACTCAATAAAATACAAGCGGCATTATTTGCAGCAGGACTAGCATTAAATGATTTTGAAGAGTTAATGAAATACTATAGATAAAGTGGAATGGTTAGATGTTTTAGTTGATAAATATATGATAGGTATAATTATTGCCTAAATATTAAAGGTAAAAAAGACAATCGCCTATATTAATGGAGCTTATCTATACCGTAAATGAATATATATATAAAATATATGTATATAAATACTATAAAGGGAGAGTTTTATATGTACACTTTTGATAATAAACTAATAGCTTATCTACCCATTTATGAGCAATTAGAATATGGGGATAGTTTTAATATTAGATTTAAAAATATGATAGAAGAATTTAAGACGCTGTCCAATAAAATTAAGTTTCCTTTCTATGAAGAAAAGTTAGAACTTTATCCTACTTTCGAAATTCTAAATAGCGAGGAAGAGGATAGTAGGCTAACTAACAAAAACTTGTGGAGATGTTGGAGTGGTAGAAAATATCCATACATATTAAAAATTTCAATAGATACTCCTTGTGGTTTATATATTCCTCAATTTCCAGTTGGTGTTTCAAATTGTGGGATGGAACTTAATAAGTTACCGACATACTACATAGATGAATTTATGAAAAGAATATGTGATTTTGTTGTAGCAGTTAATATTGCACAGGTGGGCTTACTCGAGACGGCTCAGATTATTGTATTTGAAAAGATTGAGAGTAAAACCACAGAATTTATTGTGAACACTAATATTTATGAAAAAGATGAGATAATAAAAAGGTCAGGTGGATCTTTAATTAACTCATTACCTTGTATGTTTGATTATATTAAAAAAATCAGATGGCCGAAACTTCAAGATATGTCAATAATTGATACGTGGAATTGGCTATTAAATCACCAAGGTTTTTTAATAGGTATAGGTGAATCAAGAATTGAGCGAAGTTTAAATGCTTTTACACATATTTTTAATCCGAAATTGAATTATGAACTGTTATTTTGGGCTATGCTTGGAATAGAAGCTATATATGTACATGGTGAAAAAGATATTACAAGTCAAATAGTAGAAAAAACTCAGGCCTTTTTAGGAGCTGAAATTAATTTTAAGAAGGTGCTTAAAAAAATGTATAAATTCCGTTCTAGATTCATTCATGGTGATTCAAATCATATAAACTATTTTGCACATAATCTAGATATAGATGAAATTGGGGTCTTTGAAGATGAATATAATGAAGCATTATATATGGCACATGCTATTTTGGTTGCCACTTTTCAACAATTAGTTCTAAAAGGATGGAGCAGTGTACATTTTTCGTATAATTTAGTTATTGAGGAAGAAACTATTAAATAATATCTAAACAACTTTATATTAGATGGACAATAATTAATCTAATTATATACAGAGTTAAAAGATTAAATTTAATATTAAACTAAGGAAAGATAGACCACAAGTTATATATTAGTGAAAATCATATTATATAGAATTACTTGTATTAATGTATATGATGATAATATTAGTGAAATAAAGTTCAAAATATTTTCTAGGGAGATTAGTATGGGAAATAAAAAAAAGTATCTAAGTTTCGTTTTAGGATTAATGCTTATGTTCAGTTTAGTTGGATGCTCAAGCACATCTGAAAACACTACACCAGCGGTAACAACTCAGCAGGTACAGAAAAATACCGTTCCAACAGTTCCTACTCAACAAGTAGAGGCAGATAATACTATAACAAAAGAAGTACCTAAGCTGGAGGAAGATACAACATCAGTTATTAAGGATAGTAAAACTGTAACTGGTCAACTTAAAGTTCATTATATAGACGTAGGCCAGGCAGATAGTATATTAGTACGACAAGGCAATTCAAATATGCTTATTGATGCGGGAAATAACGGTGATGCTCAAGTTATTAAAAATTATTTGGATAATCAAGGCGTTAAATCTCTTGATGCCGTAATTGGAACTCATGCGCATGAGGATCACATAGGAAGCATGGACTATATTATCAATTCATTTAAAGTAGGGAACGTATACTTTCCCAAACAGACTGCAACTACTAATACTTTTAAAGATTTTGTAAGTTCAGTCAAGAATAAAGGACTAAAATTAACAGCACCAAAGGTAGGTAGTACATTTAATATAGGTGATGCAATTGTTACCATACTAGCACCTAATGGAACAGGCTATGATGATGCAAATGATTACTCTATTGTTGTAAAAGTTACCTTTGGCAATACATCATTTTTATTAACCGGAGATGCAGAAGCTGAATCAGAAGGCCAAATGGTGTCAAAGGGGCTAGATTTATCTGCTACAGTACTTAAAGTAGGGCATCATGGAAGTAAATCTTCTACAGGACAAAGTTTCTTAGACAAGGTGAACCCCAAGTATGCTGTAATAAGCGTTGGTAAAGGTAATAGCTATGGACATCCTACGCAAGATGTTATGAACAGACTTAAGGCTATGAAGGTACCGGTATATCGAACTGATGAAAGTGGAACAGTTGTTGCGACTTCAAATGGAACAAATGTAAGTTTTAACGTTAGTCCTGGAAGCTATAAAGGCATTGTTTCTAGTGATAGCCTATCATCTAATAACACAGCAACCAGTAAGCCTGTACCAGTGCTTGTTCCTAAGGTAACTACACCAAGTAAGAATCAAAGTGTAACTGTATATACTACTAAGACCGGGAGTAAATATCATGCAGATGGATGCTCATATTTAAGTAAAAGCAAAATTCCAATAAGCTTAAGTGATGCTAAAGCAAAAGGATTAACCCCAGGTAGTAAATGTAATGCACCACAATAGGAGGAATTTATGAAAGTAATTATAGATAGGTTCGAAGGTGATTTTGCGGTATGTGAAAAGGAAGATAGGCAAATGGTAGACATTGAAAAATCTAAAATACCTATTACAGCTAAAGAGGGAGATGTTCTTAATATAGATAAGGACAGGATAACCATAGATCTACAAGAAACAGAGAAAAGGAAAAAAGAGATAGAGGAACTTACTAAGGATTTGTGGAACTAGTTTTAAGGAGCAGAGATGTTCCTTTTTTTAAGGGGTTTAAGTACAGGTGATCCGCATATATGCAAATAGCAAATTCCTTAACCGTGGATACATTAACAAAATAGATAGCCACATCGAAAGCTGTGTACAATCTGATGTGGCTATTTTTTAATATTTAAATATCTAGAGGTACTTCATCACTGTGAATAATATACATGGTGATATTTCACCACTATCTGCCATACTTTCAAAGCAATCATAAACATAAAAATTATGATATTCTTTGTAAAATTCTCTAAAAACAATAAATTTTGACCTAGAAGTTATTCCTACAGAGTAGTTGTTACCTATATCATCGTATGCCGTATTAATTAACAACCTTGTACCTGCAAGAGCGATTCTTCTAAACTCATCATAAGCATTATAATCAAACTCTATGATTATTTTCGGAGTTGTTTGTAAAGTTTTTTCCATTTTTATATGAACCTCCTTTTAGTACTTTTATAACCCTCATTAATAGATTATTCGTACAGTATACATTTAAGAGTAATGTTTGTCTAGGCGTGTATACACCTCATCTATTAACGTTGCGTATATGTTTTTGATATTTATGGAAAAGGACAAATTTCAGATCTCAAAATTAATAAGAATAGAGTTGTTTGGACGCCTAGCATTGGAGTCAATTTAAGCATTTTTTCATATTTTCTATTTTTTCGAGTAAATTGTTAATAATTAATTTTTTGTAAACATAATACTTAGTAATAAATTTGTGAACAGGGGTATGATTTCTCTTGATTTGATCAATTATCTATAGATAGCGTATAAGGTTTATATGTAGAGTTGGAAATGATAGCTCATGTCTTTTTAAATTTAGGATAATTTTACCTCTTCTAATTTTCGTAAAATGTTATATAATATACATACGAACATATGTTTGGAGGGAGTAATATGAAAATAGTAGCAAAACCTATTGAAGTAGTTTCTTGGACTGATACAAGGGGTAATATACATCCTGTTAGATTTAAAATTATTAACGAAGACGAAAGTATTTCTGTCATAAAAATAGACAAAGTTATTTGCGTCGATAAAGAAAAGTTAGCAGGTAACTTTATGCTCATGTATAAATGTCAGAGTGTAATTAGTGGAGTTGAAAAGCTATATGAGATCAAATATGAGTTAGGTACTTGTTTAACTATACTTTAAAAATAATAGTGTAATAAGTTTAGTATATACAGCAAATTACTGATAATTGGTTAAATTGAAATTATTAAGTATACTAATTAAAGAGTGTTCAGTATGTATAGTTTATAGGACATTGGGGTTGCGACAGTTTCCAAATGGTAAGTGTTAGTAGATTCTATAAGTATATAAAAATAGCATATAATGGTATAATGTTTTCAAATAAT
>NZ_JBNMNU010000197.1:0-7395 GCF_051278035.1 Clostridium sp. | reverse complement strand
TACTAAACTTAATATCTCTAGTATTTCCTCTTAACTCCTCAAATTTTTTCATAATGTTAAATTTAAAAGCAGTTACCTTTGGAATTGATGAGATAAATGTTGAAATAATTATAACCAATGTAAAACTAGCCACCAATGCTAGTTTTTTTGTTATAGACGATCTATTACTTTTTTCTTTTAGATTGCCATGAAATTTATTCATTATGGTATTAAATTCAGGAATTTTAATATCAGAATGAATATCCAATTCGCTATTAAATTCTATATACGTCTCTTTTATAATTCTATCTATATTATTTTGCTTCATATTATTTCACCTCTTCCTAGTCTTTAACCATATCCGCAACTTCAAAATATGCATCAACACATATAAGTTGGGTCTCATATATATTAGATAATGTTCTTTTAAAAAAGTTTCATTTTTTATAAATTATCTTAATCTATAACTGTTGCCGCAACTTCAAAAGAAGGATCATCACATATAAGGTGTGTATATATCTTATTTTTCGCTCTTTTATGTTTTGTTTTAACAGTGTTTATATTTAAGTTTAGTATCAATGCTATTTCATTTAAATTCAAATCACAGTAATATCTTAAATGTATTATCTCTTGATCAACAGGATTTAACATTTTAATAATTTCTTTTATCTGTTCATTTGTTTCTCGTTTTACCAATAATTCTTCTGGGATATCTTCTGAGGAACCATCTAATAATTCTAAGTAAGTATTCTCACTAGGAATCTCCCTATTATATTTTCTAATCCATGATAAACTCTCATTCTTTGCTATAGTAAAAATCCATGATTTAATTTTTTTAATGTCTTCTATTTTATCAAAATTTTCATAAGCTTTCATTAATGTCTGTTGAAGTACATCCTCAGTTAAATTTTGATTTTTTACAATAGAATATATAAACTTATATAAATCTCTATATATTATATAAATCTGTTCCTCAAATTGTTTTTTTCTTTTGTTAGATTTAAGTATATCAATAAATTTCATTGCTTTCCTCCTTAAGTAATAATATATAGCCAGTGATTTCAATAGCAACAAAATCCATGCCCGTTTTTAAATTGAGTTCTCTTAATTTGGGGTATAAAGAACATAGCTGTCCTGTACTGAAAACTCGATTCCTAAATATGGTAATAACTAACCGAAGCTTTAATTAAAAGTTCCGGATCTTATTTTGGAACTTGAACTTAGGTGTATTTAAAGTATTTTATTGAGTATTTTAGATGCATATGGTAAGCTAATCTTAAAATAAGTTCCTACTCTTGTACTTATAGGAACTTTTAAAGGTAGGACATATATGATAAAAGATTTTAGTTTAAACCTAAGAGAGCTACAATTAGTTTATAATAAATCAAATGATGCAAAAATAGGATTTTCAGTGCTCTATAAATCTTTACAAAATTACGGGAAATTTCCTATGAGTAAAGAAGCAGTATCAGAAGAAAGTATTGAGTTCATTGCAAAACAACTTAAAATTGATAAAAAAACTTATTTAAATTACGATTTTAATAGCAGAAATGCTTTTTTTCATAAGAAGCAAATTCGAGAAGAACTTTGCTTTCGTGAATATAGTAAAAATGATATGGAATCAATTAAAGAATGGCTTATACAAATAGTTTTACCTGTTAATGATGATATTGAGTATTTAAAGCAACAACTATATAAAAGGTTTTACGAAATAAAAATTGAGTCTACTACTGAGGAAACTTTAGAGCGTATAGTTTCTTCAGCTATAAATACATATGAAAATAACATGTTTGAAAATATATTTAATAAGCTACCAGTTGAAACTATTCGAAAATTCAATTTATTTATTGCAATTGAATCAGAAAATGATAACACGGAACAAACAATATGGTTCAATGATTTCAGCATTAATCCTGATGGTGCAAATATTGAAAGTGTTTTTAATGAATCTAATAAATTAAAAACTATTGAAAATATGATAATACCAGAAGATATTTTCAAGGATATACCGCCTAAGTATTTAAAAAAGTATTATAAACGCAGTAAATCTGAGAATGTCAGCGAATTTAAAAGACATCCTGATGTTATAAGAAATGTGTTATTATCTGTATTTTTTCATTATAAATCAATGGAGATTAAGGATAATTTAGTGGATTTACTTATAAAAATACTGAATAATTTAGACACAAGTGCAAATAGAAAAATAAAGAAGGAACTTGCAGAGAGCACAAATTATACTAGGAATAAAAATAAATTACTTTTAAAAATTGCTAAAGCTGTTGTAGAGAGCCCAGAAGCTAAGACATGCGACATAATATATCCAATAGCAGACGAGCAAAAATTAAAGGATTTAATTAATGAGTTAGAAAATAAGAGTGATGATGTATTAAACAAAAAAAATTATAATAACATGAGATCTTCCTATCAAAAGCATTATAGGCGTATTTTGCCGGATATAATAAATGCGTTGAATTTTAATTCAAATAATGATAAATATAAGCCTATAATAAAGGCAATAGAACTTATAAAGAAGTATTTAGATTCAAAATCACGTTATTATTCAAAGGATGAAATAGTTCCAATTGAGGGTGTTGTTAGACCTATGTGGAAAGGTATGATAGAAGAAACAACAGGAAAAAATAACGCACTTAGAATTAAGCGAGCCAACTATGAATTATGTGCCTTGCAGGCTTTAAAGGATAAGATTCGCTGCAGAGAGGTTTGGATAAGTGGCGCTGATAAATACAGGAATCCTGATGAGGATCTTCCAAAGGACTTTGATATAAAAAAAGAGGAATACTACTCAGCAATAAATCAGCCTTTAGATGTAAATGACTTTATTGAAAAGATAAAATCATCTATGAAAGATTCTTTATCTAAGCTAAATAAGACTATTCCTAAAAATGAAAAGGTTAAAATCCTAGATATAGGAAATGGAAGAATAAAAATTTCGCCATCTCCAAAACAACCAGAGGCAAAAAATCTTTTGAAATTGAAACGTGAAATATCAAATCGTTGGCCTGATTTGAATTTATTAGATGTTTTTAAAGAAGCTGACTTAAGGATTGACTTCACAAAACATTTAAAAACTAGCGCAACTCAAGAAAGGTTAACTCGAGAAATTATAAGAAAACGCTTGTTAGTCTCCCTTTATGGAATGGGAACAAATATGGGACTAAAGGCTGTTTCTTCAAAGGGTTTAGATGAAAACTATATGGATTTGGAGTACATAAAAAGAAAGTTTATAAACAAGGATAATTTAAGAGCTGCAATTGCCGAAGTGGTAAATGCTACTTTGAAAATTCGCAGTCAAAATATTTGGGGTAGTGCGACAACAACTTGTGCATCAGATTCTAAAAAATTTGGAGCATGGGATCAAAATTTAAGGGCAGAGTGGCATAACAGATATCATGGTCGAGGAATTATGATTTATTGGCATGTTGAGAAAAAGTCTTTATGTGTATATTCTCAAGTAAAATCCTGTTCATCGTCAGAAGTTGCCTCTGCTATTGAAGGTGTTCTTAGACATTGTACTGACATGAGTATAGAAAAAAACTATGTAGACACACATGGACAAAGTGAAGTAGCTTTTGCATTCAGCTGTTTGCTTGGGTTCAAGCTAATGCCTCGTATCAAAAATATCAACAAACAAAAACTGTATAAACCTGAAATAAGTGATGAAGATTATTCGAACATTGAACTTGTTATGAAAAAGAAACCGATTAATTGGGAATTAATTAGACAGCAATATGATCAAATGGTAAAATACGCAACGGCATTAAGACTTGGTACCGCTGATGCAGAATCTATTTTAAAAAAATTCACTAAAAATAATCTTCAGCATCCCACATACCAGGCATTAAGTGAGCTTGGAAGAGCAATAAAAACTATATTTATTTGCAGATATGTTATGTCAGAAGAAATGCGAATAGAAATTAACCAAGGATTAAATGTTATTGAAAATTGGAATAGTGCAAATAATTTTATTTTCTGTGCAAGAGGTCGTGAATTTTCAACTAATAACATTGAAGACCAGGAAATATCAGCTTTGGCTCTCCATTTGATACAAAACTGCATGGTATATGTTAATACATTATTGATTCAAGATATTTTATCTGAGGAAGAGTGGTTTAATAGTATGGAAAAAGAAGATTTTAGAGCTATAACGCCATTAATTTATAGCCATGTTAATCCATATGGTAATTTTAATTTAGATATGGATAAACGAATACATTTGGGGGTACAAAAAAATGCCTGCTGAATTACAAAGAACAGCTCCCAAGAAAAAAGCAAAGGAACTTGCAAAATATCTTCGTAAAGAAAGACCCGACTATAATTATTTGAAAAGTTTATTCAAGTATCTTAGAGAAGAATTAGAACTTGAGGTTCCACGAAACGCAAGAAAATTACCATATGTGCCAACAGAGGATGAAATAAAAAATTATTATAAAGTAGTTTGGAACTCTAAAAACTTTCAGGACATGTTAATTATCAAGGTTTTGATTTATACGGGTGTTAGAGTCAGTGAATTAGTTAGCATAAAGATTAGTGATATAGATTTATTAAATTGTCAGATAAGAATTAATCAAGGTAAGGGGAATAAGGATCGTGTGGTTCCTTTCCCAGAAGGATTTAAAGAGGTGCTTGGTATACATTGTAACAATAATCTGAAAAATAATGCCACTTATTTATTTGAATCATCCTGGAAAAAGAAATATACCGACAGGGGCATAAGAAAAATCTTAGAAAAATACTCCGCGCAAGCTGGGTTAAAAACAATGTTATCTCCTCATAAATTAAGGCATTTTTTGTTTACCTGGCTAAAAAAACAAGGCATAGACGATGCTTTAATACAACCATATTCAGGTCATGAAAGCAGAAAAACCCTTGAAATATATTCAAAATTATCAATTACTGAAGCTCAAGTGGCTTATAATGAGGTAATTAACAAATTTCCAATATAAGGAATTGAGTTTTCAGTACAGGACAGCTATGTTCTTCATACCCCACTTAGGTGGAACTGATGAATATAAGAACCTTGTATGGTTAAGTACCGATGCTCATAAATTAGTACATGCAACCAAACAAGAGACCATCAATAAGTATATGGATATATTAAAGCTAGACAATAAAGGTTTAAAACGTGTCAATTCTCTAAGAAAGTTAGTAGGAAATTCAGTTATTTAATTAAATAAAGTACAACTTGTTGGAACGCCGTATGAGGTGAAAGTCTCACGTACGGTGTGAGGTGGGGGAAAAGGTGGAGATAACTTCAAATCCTTACCTATCACTATAGACCTTTGGTTACCATGCCTATACTAACGGAACTACTATAGAGCTGTTAATGGATATATTTAATCATTCATCCAAAACACAGACTTTAAGATATATAGGAATAACTGAGGATCAGAAAAAGGAAGTTTACTTGAGCAGTAACTTGGGGTAATGAAAATATAGAAACTATGTTATAATTTTCCTATATACTAAACGGTTGAATTTAGCGCATAAGAAAGGATGAGTAATATGGTTCGTAAAGCTACATTAAAGAAAATCAATGATATAATTCAGTGGATTGTTTCCATTTCGTTGATAGGTATGGGTATTTGCTACTTTTTTATAAGTAAGGATATGTTTAAAGAAATGAATTGGCTTATTATGGGGGGGGGCATTTGTATTATGAATGCAGGTAGCATTATTGATTCCAAATATTCTGAAAATAATTTAAGTTGGAAACATAATTTTAAAAATTTTATATATGTGTTTATATCTACAATGATTGTTATTTTTGAGATAAAAAGATTATGGTTCTAAATTGATTTTTTACATTAGGATATTCTTTTAGAGTAGTAGAAAATAACATCTTGGCAGAAAAAGGATGGTTATATGCACATTTGAGACCATGCAAAATTTATTGAATAGCTCTCGAAATCTACCAATCAATGGATCACTACACAGAGGTCTAAAACTGAATATTACGGTATCAAAAATTAAGCTATTTAAGTAATCGATAAGATAGCAATCTATTAATATAAAATAACATGATTAAGAGAAGATGCTTATATGAATGGCTGTTGCTATTCATTTTTTATTATTTTTATTTATGAGTTCAAATATTACATAGCCAATAGTTAAACCCGTCGAAAATCCCAATCTAGTTATAATAGGCATATCTGATTTAGTATCAATTTGATCCAAAATAACAAACACAAATAAAGAAGTGATAAAATATACAGCTGTCGGAATTATAAAATCAACAAATTTTTTCAATATTATCTCCTCCATGGCACTATATAAGCAAGCTTACTCCGTTCGCAATGGTGACAGTAACCACCATAAATATGTAAAAACATGTTATCCACGAACAAATCACAATTTCTCATTCAACTTCCCATTTTAGACATTAGGTGTACTTATTACATTACCTTCACTATCTTTCATGAAAACTATACCATAAAATACTAATTCTACAAAATTTTATCACTCCAAATATTCATCTATAGTTTTCGATATTTCATTTTTCACCCCAAGCCTTTTGCTCCCGGATAATCTTCATTATATTTCGCAGGCTATTTAGTATAGATACTATCATTTTTATAAGGTCAAATAGGTAATTAGTGGTATAATAATAAAAATAATTTGCAATTTTTAAATTATATACTGTAGATAACCGTTGATGATAGGAACTGCCATAAATAAAGGCATATCTAAGAGTTTTTCTTAAATAAGCCTTTTTATCTGCGTTGTCTCGCATAGAAATAAAAATATTTTTATGTTCATAAACTACATAATAATTAATCCATGAAATAATGTATATTTTAGCAATGAAAGTAGCAGGAATTATTAAATATGCATTATAGCTGATATCACATTTTTATTCCTTTTATATAGAATATAGTCTGTAACAGTCATAGCAATTATAAATGCAAAATATTTAATTATAGGATTAATTCCCATTATATATATTGGAATGCTTATAAGTATAAATAAAATAGCGAATATGCCCCATGCTATAAACCCTGCATACTGATATCTTATATATCCATTTACTGACTTGAACCTTCTATAACCAGTATAAAGTTCTCCATTCTCATTTGTTTTATTACTTCCTTGGTTAATTATTGAATTGCGATAATTCTCATCTGTGTTTAATTTATGTGCTTTTTTAAACATCATTAACATTGGACCGAGGAACAGTAAATACATACAATACATATAAAATAGTGATTCAAGAGATCCAAACAACCCAACCATATAACTCCCCTCCTAATTAATAGAAATCATAGTGCATTTTCTTTACTCAATTATATACGTAAGCGACAAATAACTCGTCACCTATAATAATAATTAAAATAATGTAATAATACTCCTATGATGATGAGGAGGTAAGATACATGAATAAAAGAAAATCTGAAGCAC
>NZ_JBNMNU010000196.1:0-7404 GCF_051278035.1 Clostridium sp. | reverse complement strand
TAAATCAAAGGAAAATGAAGCACAAAAACTACTTACTGGTCTTGGAATTCCTAATATTGGAAAGGTAGCAGCAAAAAGTATAATGAAGCATTACAAATCTATTGAGGATTTAAAAAATACGTCTTTGGAGGAACTGCAAGATGTTTCTGATATAGGTGAAATAAGTGCCTTATGCATACTGAGATTTTTTGATGATTATAAAAACCTAGAAATAATTGATAGACTAAAAGAGTATGGAGTAAATATGGCTGTAGAAGAGTCGAATCAGGTCGATAACGTGTTTGATGGACTAACCTTCGTTGTAACTGGAACACTGACTTCTATGGGGCGAGACGAGGCCTCAGTAATGATAGAAAGTCACGGTGGGAAAGTATCGGGTTCTGTCTCTAGTAAAACTAGTTACGTTCTAGCAGGAGAGAATGCAGGAAGTAAACTTACAAAAGCTCAAAAGCTTGGAATTACAGTAATAACTGAAGAGGAACTAGTGAATATGTTGAAATAAAAAGTACACAAAAGAGCATCGAGGTCAATCGATGCTCTTTTTGTGCGGCGTAACTAGGTATATCAAGACAGGCAGTAGCCAAGTGGGAAGTGGGGCATTCATATCCTGACATTGCAAGACTAATTGCATTAAGTGATTTCTTTAAAGTAAGTATTGATAAATTAGTTAGTGATTATGAAGAAAATTGCGGTTTATATATAGAAGAGAATAAAGTTGACTCTATAAATGAAAATATAATAGAATTTTTACGTGCAGCAAAAAGATCTACATATGCAGGAAATGTTGTGCAAATTCAGGTGTGGAAGTAGATTAAAATATAAAAAGTGCCATTTGGACTTTGATAAAAAATTAGAAACCTTGAAGAAGCAAGGCTGCGTAGTGCCAACAAGAAATCTTATTAAGAGCAAAGAGCAAATTGATGGAATAAGAAAAAGTGCTGAAATTAATAAGCTAGCTCATGAATTTACAATAACTCATGGTGGAATTTTAGCTACTCTCAATGTCGAAGATACGAATATTTAGGATAAAGAAAAAGACGCCAATTGGCGTCTTTTTTTATGTTATGACTCTAATATTTCTTTATTATTAGGCTTAAAAGTATCTTCAACTACAACATGATCTTTAGTGCATTCTCTAGTTTTATGGCTTAAAGATAACTTAGAGGTGCTCTGTATAAGTTTCTCCATTAAATAATTTTTATATCTTAACTGGCCATATATTTTAATTAAAAGAATAAAACCCCATATTGCGGTAAACATAAAAGTTAACATGGTAAGTACAGCCATTATTTGAATAGTTATGATTAGCATAGAAATACCCCCCCAAAAGAACCGCGTATTTACATAAATTATGTAAATGAATAAGTATATTATAACATAATTAAACTATAAAAGGCTAACATATGAAATGCAAACTAGAAACTCTATTTAAATATTATGCTATTGATTATTTCATATATTAGAGGTCAATACTTTGAGTAATGGGAAAGTAGGAGGTACGTATGAAAAAAATATTATGTGCAATGTTAATATTTATGATGATGCTAACCAGCGGATGTGTTGAAAAGAAAGTTGAACCGTCAACTTCTAGGAAATATTTAGTTTACAATGTAGGAGAATTGCCGGCTGATTTGTCTATGGCAAACAATGATAATACACGACAAAAGGATTTGTTGTTAGCTTTATTTGAAGGCCTAGTACGAGAAGATAAGTACGGTGAAATAGCACCTGCTATGGCAGAGAGAGTCGATATGTCAGAGGATAAAATAGGGTATACATTTAAGTTAAGAGAAAATATCCACTATAGTGATGGGACTATAATAAAAGCTAGAGATTTTGTGAGATTTTTTTTGGATACACTGTTAGAGGAAGATAATATATACGCTAAGGAGTTGTATTGTATATATGGAGCTGAGGAGTTTAGTATGGGGAAAGTAAATGTTGATGGAGTTGCTATTGTAGCGAAAGATGATTTAACGCTAGAAATAAGATTAAACAGCCCCAATGATTATTTTTTAAATATTCTTAGTAATCCAGTTTTTACTTTAAGGAAAAATGATTTAAATCTAAAAAACTTCAAATATAACTATGAAGAGATTCAATATAGTGGTCCATTTATTATAAAAGACGTAAATGAAGAAGGAGAGTTAACTTTACATAAAAATGAAAATTATTGGAGAGCTGAGGAGATTATCAGTAGTGAAATGCTATTTACTTCCATAAAAGATGAGGAGAAAGCTTTAGCAGACTTCCAAACTACTGAGATTCTTTCTACATCAAAAATTGATGTATTTGTAAGTCCACCAATAAGTGAAGTAATCTCCCTTAGTATGGAAAACAAAACTGAAGTTATACCTTCTCAGAGTGTGTATTATTTAACTTTTAATTTAAAAATTAAAGATCTAGGAAATAAAAGAGATCCATTGGATATAGATTTTAGAAATGCAATAGGTGCAATTATAGATAGAAAATTAATTATACAGACGATATGGAAAGATTTGGCGGTGCCTGCCATGAATTATACAACGTCAACTAGCAATAATGATAATAGCAGTAAAGCAATCTTTAATGGATCGGGCAATAAAGATAAAGCATTAGAATATTTAGATAGCAGCAAATTTAAAAAAGGTCAAAAAATATATATGATTTATGAAAGCGAAAATTTTGATACTGTAATAAGTAACGAAATAGCTAAAAACATTGAAGAATATTTAGATATAAAGGTGGTTTGCACAGGCTATAAAAAAGGTGAACTTAATGAAGTTGTTGAAAAAGGAGATTATGATATAATATTCTCAAGAATTAATGAAGATTACGGAGATGTTTATAAATTTTTTAGTCGATGGACATCAAACTCTACATATAATGTTTATGGATATAATAATTTAGAATATGATAAAATCATTGAAAATGTATCAGTAGAAAACAATAAAGAAAATAAGAAAAAAAGTTATAACGAGGCACAAGAAATATTAGCTGAAGAATTGCCTTGTATTCCCGTATACATAGGTAATACCGTTATTTGTAAGAAAGAAAACATTAAGGATATATATACCACTAAAGGTGGAAATTTAGTATTTGATTATGCTTATAAAGAATAAAGGACTGCTGATAAGCAGTCCCATAGTAAGCCTAATCTGATTCGTTCCTGAAAAATATGGTTAAGAAGAATATAAACATATTCTTACTGCTATCAAAAGAGGATTTACTTTGCTTAAAGGTTTCTTTTCGTTTATTGTATACAATATCTTTAACAAAGACAGAGGCAAGCTCATTGTTTTCAGGGGTAGGTACACTAGGTAGTTTAAAATCTTCATCTCCTATTAAATCCTCTGATTTTAGTGAGAAATTTCTATAGTGTTCTGGATTATCTAAAGAAGGACCTTCAGGCCAGCTTAAAACTAAACCAGAATCTAGAATTTGATGTCTAAAAATGTCTTGAAGCATGGAAGAATTATCCTCTGATTTATTAAAATCTGAATATAGCATTAGGCTATACATGTATAATAGGAGCTCATCACAAGTATAAATTATCTCTTTATCAGTACTTTCTTTTAGAAGTATGCCCTTATTACTTTCGTATAATTTTATAAGCTTTTCATATAAATCGTCACTTGTTTCTTTAAATTTGTGAAAGTGGCTATTGTTATACATAAGCATACAATTTATAAAAAGCATACAGGAATAATCTAATTTTGCGTTAATAATTATAGATGGTTTAGCATTATATTGTTCTATGAGCAAATCCGAAAAATCTTTTAACAAATCCTCGCATTGTTCAAGGGCAGAGTACTTATAAAAAACATTCAAGGCAAGGCATATTTTATTGAGTTCTTCAAAGGACACATTGTAGATTTCTTCTTTAAATTGAATAAACATATTTAATATATCTAGAGCAAACTTTTTATATTCCTCCTCGTGTTTGTTTTTATCATAACAAGAATATTTGTAGTATGCTGCCATCATAAATGCTTGATCAGAAAATTTGAATTTATTGTTTTTGTTTTCAAAATTAAATTCTTGTTTTAGAGGGTCGGTTAAATCCTTTTTATCAACAAAAAGACCGTCTTTATTTCGAAAATTGGAAGCATAAAATTCTAACTGTTCTTTGGATAGTTTATGGTAAGTCGAACTTAGAGAATATATATTATCATCAACATTTTCAAAGCTACGATAATAGTCTGCCATCTCTAATAGTGATAACGTCATAAATGCATTGCTATTAATTGTTATTTCCTTTTTGACCTTGGTTTCATTCCAAGTTAAGATACCGTCCTGGGATTTTAATTTAGCGCCTGCTTTTCTGTAGATACATAAAAGTGGAGAATTTACACTAGTTGTGTTAATATCAATCTTAGAAAAAGATTTAGATTTCAAGTCACGCGAGGAAATATATATACCGCATTTCGAACCGAAAACTATATCTTTTAATGATTCTTTTGATAAGTAGAAGAATTGATTTTTTATGTTATTTTTGTTTAGTGTATTGGTTCTTAAAAAAGGTCCTATAAATTTCAAAATATCACCGCCATATATTAATCCTTATATAAATAATATGATTTGGTTTGTTAAAATGTGCTAGTTTTATAAAAATAGGGAGGAAGAATTTAAATGAAAGTTGGAAAACTTAATTGGGATGATTTAAAACAAATAATTGACGGTAATAAAAGTGTTGTACGTTCTGATGTAAGAATTAGAAGTGGAATAGGAGAAGACTGTAGTGTCATAGATTTTGGTGATTATGAATGCGTTGTTTCTACTGACCCAATAACTGGAGCGGATAAAAATATAGGTAAACTCGCAGTTAATATAAATTGTAATGACATAGCATCTTGTGGAGTTGAGCCAGTGGGTATTTTAGTTACAATTTTAGTGCCGAAAACGGCCACTCTTCAGGATATAAAAAATATAATGGCGGAAATAGATGAAGAGACAAAAAAACACAATGTGGAGATATTAGGCGGGCACACTGAGGTCACTGAGGCTGTTAATAGAATAGTGGTTTCATGCACCGCTATTGGAAAAGGGAAAAAAGGTAGCGCGGTAGCAACCTCAGGAGCCAATATAGGTGATGATATTGTTGTTACAAAATTGCTTTGTATGGAAGGGACTTCAATTATAGTAAATGATCATTTACAGAAAGTATCGAATGTTTTAACACTCAAAGAAATAGAAATAGCAAAAGATTATGTTAATAGTATTAGTGTGATTAATGAAGGCAGTATAGCTGGAGAGCATGGAGTTAATGCAATGCATGATATAACAGAAGGGGGAGTGCTCGGAGCGCTCTGGGAGGTAGCTGAAGCAAGTGATTTGGGATTTAGGGTATATAATGATAAAATGCCAATTAGCGATATAACTTATAAAATATGTGATATGCTCCATATTGACCCTTTAAAATTTATATCCTCAGGTAGCATGCTA
This sequence comes from Clostridium sp., assembly GCF_051278035.1. Lineage (GTDB taxonomy): Bacteria > Bacillota > Clostridia > Clostridiales > Clostridiaceae > Clostridium_AD. The sequence continues at coordinate 1,980 of NZ_JBNMNU010000196.1, read as the reverse complement.
ATAACAGTTGCGAGTGGTAAAGAGTTAGTAGATAAATTAAATAGTAAAGGTATAAAGGCTACGACTATAGGAAAAATAACTAAAGCTAGGGGCATATTAGTAACAGATAATATAGAAAGAGATGTTTTGCCACCTACTAGAGATGAATTATTTGGTATATAAGTAGTATATGCCAAAATGAGAGGCGTGGAGAATAATGAAGAAATTAATAATTGCTAGTAATAATAAACATAAAATTTCAGAGATAAAGCAAATCTTATCACAATTTCCACTTCAGGTATTATCTTTGAAAGAAGCTAATATTAATATCGACGTAGAAGAGATAGGTACTACATTTATGGAAAATGCAGAAATAAAGGCTAGTGAAATTTTTAAAATAGCTCATGGTGATATGGTACTTGCAGATGATTCAGGATTATCAGTGGAATTTTTAAATGGAGCGCCAGGTATTTTTTCAGCGAGATTTGCAGGAGAGCATGGGAATACTAGTAAAAACAATGAAAAATTACTATTTTTATTAAATGGTAAAAGAGAAGAACAACGAAAAGCTAAATTTATTTGTGCCATGGTACTCATAATAAATAATTATGAAATGGTTAAAGTGCAAGGCGAAACAGAAGGGATAATAACAGATGAATTTAGAGGAGAAGAAGGGTTTGGATATGATCCGCTGTTTTTTGTGAGTGAAGTAAGTAAAACTTTTGCACAAATGAGCCCAGAAGAGAAAAATGCTATTAGTCACAGGGGAAGAGCATTAGCAAAATTAAAAAATGAAATGGAAAGATTAATATAGTTAGTGTAATATTATTTTATTGAAGGACAAGGTGGGTTTAAATGCGTATAGGAGTTGTGAGTGATACACATAGGAATGTTAGTAGTATTGAGCTGCTAGGAGAGAAAATAAAGGCAATGGATGTGATAATTCACTTAGGTGATAATATAGATGACATATCAATTATAAAGAAGTATTACAAGGGGAAAATAATTAATGTAAAAGGTAATTGTGATTTTTCCGCTAAGACGCCATTTGACCGCGTAGAAGATGTTGGCGGGAAAAAGATTTTTTTAACTCATGGACATAAATACAGTGTAAAAGAAAATTTGTATAAGTTAAGATATAAGGCACTGGAAACTGGGGCTCACATAGTTTTATATGGGCACACCCATATTGCGAAAATAGATTTTGAAGAGGGTATATGGTATATAAATCCAGGCAGTGCATCTGAGCCAAGAGATGGGGCTCGCAGCTTTGCTATTATTAATATTAATGGAGATGTCATAGACCCCAATTTAATAAGATTTTAGTGAAAGAGATACTATGGGACAATTTATTGCAATATTCAACATTAAAGTTTTAAAAAAAGTATTGACGTATTAGTGTATATGGTGTAGAATAATCCATGTCGTCACAAAAAAACAATCATTTTTAAAATTCGTGGCGAAAGAGTTAATTTGGAACATTAAACATTCTAATATAAAGGTTTAATGAATATCGGGGTGTAGCGCAGCTGGGAGCGCGCGTGGTTTGGGACCATGAGGTCGCAGGTTCAATCCCTGTCACCCCGACCATTTTAAAATAAATATGCGGGTATAACTTAATGGTAGAGTGTTAGCCTTCCAAGCTAGTTACGAGGGTTCGATTCCCTCTACCCGCTCCAAATATGCTTAAGCATATATATAAGTGTCTTTAGCTCAGTTGGATAGAGCAACGCCCTTCTAAGGCGTGGGCCGGGGGTTCGAATCCCTTAAGACACACCATGTGGTGGGAGTAGTTCAGTTGGTAGAGCGCCAGATTGTGATTCTGGTTGTCGTGGGTTCGAGCCCCATCTTTCACCCCAATTATTGTTGGGATATCGCCAAGCGGTAAGGCACCACACTTTGACTGTGGCATTCGTAGGTTCAAATCCTGCTATCCCAGCCAATATGGTTTACTAGCTCAGTTGGTAGAGCACATGACTTTTAATCATGGTGTCCGGGGTT
>NZ_JBNMNU010000195.1:0-7505 GCF_051278035.1 Clostridium sp. | reverse complement strand
GCTCTTCCGATCTAAACATATCAACTTTACCATTTATTTAATTAATAGTATAAAGTATAATTACAAGTAATCGATAATTTGTATGTAGAGGAGCTTTAAGAAAAATTAATTGAAACGTTTTGAAACAAAGCATATGATATTTAAATTAGTAAGAGAGTGAGAGGGGATAGACGTAATGAATAAGTTATTATTAAAAGCACTAAGTGTGCTAATATTTTTATTAATGGTTTTACCATCAGCAGGTACAGTTTTTGCAAGAGGGTTAATTATTAACAGGATAACTCCTGTTAATAATGCAGTTGGAACAGCAGACACAGTAGCAGTAGCAGGTTTAGAACCAGGAGATATAGTTAAAGTATATTACGATGAAGCAGGTGGAACTGCAATAGGAACAGTAACATCAACATCGGTAACAAGAACAATAACAGTAAGAGGAGAAACAATATCAGGAACAGAAACAACAGCAGTTGTAAGTATTCCACAACTTGGGTCAGGAGCGGGAAGTGTATATGTATCGGTAACAAGCAAGGGTCTTATTGAAAGTGATAGAACAGAAGTAACATATGATGCAGAAAAAGCAACCTTAATATCAAAAAACATGACCGGAACTACTGTAAACAGTGCAGTTGGAACCCCTGATACAGTAACAATTACAGGGTTAGAATTAGGAGATATAATTAAAGTATATCAAGATGCATCAGCAGATGAAGAAGTAGGCATAGGAACGTCAATAGGAACAGCAACAGGGGTAGCAGACAAAGAAAAAAATGATATAGCAGCAACAGCAACAATTCCTCAACTTGGGGCAGCAGGAGGAAATATATATGTATCAGTGACAAGCGAGGGCTTTCTTGAAAGTAATAAATTAATAAAAGTAAAATATTTTGCGGAAAAAAGATCAAGTACACCATTCGTATCTAATATAACAACAGAAAACAATGCATATGGAACATCAGATTTAGTGACAGTTACAAATTTAGTAGCAGGAGATATGGTTAAAGTATACTCATCGGCAACAGCATATGGAAAATACCCTGTAGGAGAGGCCACAGGAACGGAAATAGCGCAAGCTACAGGAACGGCAACAGTAAGTGTTCCACAACTTGGTACAGTAGCAGGAAATATCTATGTGTCAGTAACAAGCGAGGGTTTAATTGAAAGTCATATAACAACAGCAGTAGCATATCTAGAAGAGGAAAAATCAACTGCACCATTTGCAGCTGATATAAAGTCTGTTAACAATGCATCAGGAACACCGGATACAGTAACGATAACAGTTACATCTTTAATATTAGAAGATATAGTTAATGTATACGAAGAGCCAGTAGGTTTAGTATCAGGAGATATAGTTAAGATATACCAAGCGGCGACGGGTGGAATAGCTATAGGAACAGCAACAGCAACAACTACATCAAGAGTAATAACACTAGGATCACAACAAATGACAATAACAGAAGTCACAGCAATAACAAACATTCCGCAAATTGGAATAAATGCAGGAAATGTATATGTAACAGTAACAAGCGAGGATCTTCTAGAAAGTGATAGAACACAAGTAGCATATGATGCAGAAGTAGTAACAATGATTTCATCACGTGCGACAGGAACTACTATAAACAATGCAGTAGGAACAGAAGACACAGTAACAATTACAGGCCTAGAAGTAGGAGATATAGTTAATGTATACTCAGCGTCAACAATAAATGAAGCGGCTATAGGAACAGCAACAGCAACAGCAACAGCAACAGCAACGTCAGACAAAGGAGACGATGGTGCAATTGCAACAGCGAGTATTCCACAATTTGGAACAGGCGCAGGCAATGTATATGTAACAGTAACAAGCAAGGGTTTTCTAGAAAGTGACAAATTAATAAAAGTACCATATTTTGCAGAACAAAGGTCAAGTGCACCATTCGTAGCTAATATAACACCAAAAAACAATGCAGTAGGGACATCAGATACAGTAACAGTTATAAATTTGAAAGTAGGAGATATAGTTAAAGTATACCAAGCGGCAACAACGGATGGAACAATGGGTGTAGGAGAAGCCATGGGAACAACAACAGCTACGGCAGACAAAGCGGTAACAGGAATAGCCACAATAAGTATTCCACAACTCGGGACAAGTCGAGGATATATCTATGTATCAGTAACAAGCAAGGGTCTGCTCGAAAGTACTATAACATCACCAGTAGCATATTTGGCAGAATCAAAATCGACTGCACCATTTATGGGTAATATAACAATAAAAAACAATGCATATGGAACATCAGATACAGTGATCGTTACAGATCTAGCAGTAGGCGATATAGTTAAAGTATACTCAAAGACAACAATAGATGGAACAAGAGGTGCTGGAACAGTCCTAGGAACAGCTACAGGAGTAGCGGATGAAGTAGAAGAAGGGATGGTAGCAACATCAACTGCAACAGTAATTATTCCACAAATTGCGGCAGAAAAAGGTAATTTATATATATCAGTAACAAGTGAAAATTGTCTTGAAAGTGATATAACGGAAGCAGTAGAATATGATGCAGAAGAGAAATCAGAAGCACCTATTGTAGTGAATTAAGGTGGGGGTCAGACCCCTGGGTTAATATGGTACAAATATGAAAGAGAATCGTCATTTAGGTGGCGGTTCTCTTTTTGTTTAGAATGAAAATAAATAGTTAATAATTATAAATGTCAAAATAAAAAATGTAAAAATAAAAAATCAAAAGGAGAAATAAATGCCTAGGAAAATACATAAATGGTATATCGGTGCGATATTGCATGTGACGGCAAGAGGAAATCATAAAAGTAATATATTTAGACACGAAACAGATTATAAATTATATTTAAATTACATAAAAGAGGCAATAGAATATTATGAAAATAAACATTACATAATTGCTTATGCTTTGATGACAAATCATATACACCTTGTAATTGAGACTACGGACTGTGATATATCTGATTTTATAAAAAGGGTACATAGCAGATATGCAGGAGATTTTAATAGGAAGTATAATTACGTTGGGCATTTATTCCAAGGTAGATATAAGTCGGAATTAATTGAGGATAAAGAATATATGTTGGAAGTTAGTAGATATGTGCATCTCAATCCAGTAAGGGCACAAATGGTTGAAAAACCTGAAGACTATCGCTGGAGTAGCTACACTACATACACAGGTGAAAGAAATGATAAACTAATAACATCAAAAAGAGTACTTTCATATTTTAAAAAAGGAAAAGAATTATATAAAGAGTTTGTGGAGGAGGGTCAGACCCCTGGGTAAATATACAAAAATATATCCATAAATATTTCCAACAATTCTTGACATGGCAATATTATGAATATATAATATATTACGTACAAGAAATATTTTAGTACGTAATATTTTTGAACGGAATATTCATATACGAAATACATATAATCAAAATACTTTAGGATTGGTGAAAACAATGGAAGAACTAGATAAAAAAGAGAAAGCAAAAGATAACGCAAATGATAATGTTGAAGTTGCAAGACTTTTTATGCAGGTCATGGGATCGTATAAACATAGTATGATTAAAATATTTGAAGATACAGGCTTTACGGGACCTCAAGCTATGACTATGGGTATACTTAGCAAAGAAAAAAGAATTAAAATGACTGATCTTAGCAACAAGCTTTGCTTATCTAATAGTACCGTATCTGGTATTGTGGATAGGCTTGAAAAGCAAGGTATGGTGGAAAGAGATAGAAGTAAAGAAGATAGAAGGGTTGTATATGTAAGCATTTGCCCTAAAATTAATGATATACATGCGGACTTTCATAAATTAATTCGAGAGAACACTGAAAATATAATTAGAAAGGGTACGGCAGAAGAAATTGATAAAATAGTTGAAGGGCTTAATATTCTTAAAAATCTTTTTATAGAAAAGTAAAATATATTGACATTAAAATAAAAATAGGCTAATATTTAACTAAACGGTTAGTTAAATATATATTATAGTTATATTATAGTTATATTATAGTTATATAAAATGAAACTAATGAATTAGTAATGGGCGGTGTGTATTTTGGGTAATTTATCAGAGCAAGCAAGAGAAAGTAGAGATAAGATATTAAAATCTGCCGAAGAGCTTTTTTCAGATAAAGGCTTTGATGGTGTAAGTGTAAGTGAAATTGCGAAGACTGCTGGAGTTAATAAGGCATTGATTTATTACTATTTTAAATCCAAGGAAGATATATTAAATTATCTTTTTAAATCATTTACGATAGAGATAACAAAAATTGTAAGTGAGGAAATCAAGCAAGAATTACGGCATATTAACGAAGAGAAGCCAAAGATTGAGAATGTGGCGAATAAATTTATAGATTTTATTTTGAAAAGAAGGAAGATGTTTAGGGTAATAGTTGTTGAGTCATTAAAAAAAGGAGCGAATAGTTCATTATTATTTAAATTTGTGGAATGTATAGATAATGATGAAATTAAAAACTTAATGGGTAATGTAAATAAGGAATGTAGTGGATCTAATTTTGATGAAAATAGTATGAAAGTGGACGCGTTTTTTATGGGATTTATTCCGGCAATTAACTTTGCTATCTATTATGACGATTGGATGGCTTATAACAATATGACAGAGGAGGAATTTAAAACAACTTTTGTAAATATATTTAAAAATTCTCATGAGAGTAAAAAAGGGACTATTTTTGAATAGTACTTTTTTTTGAAATTTATCACCTAACCGGTTAGTTATAATTTTTATTAAGATGAGGGGGAGATTAATTGAGTGATTCAATTATTATAAAAAATTTAGTTAAGTCATATCAAATGGGAGAAACAAAAATTATAGCAGTTGATAATGTGAGTTTTTCCATTAAAGAAGGAGCATTTGTGATTTTGCTTGGGGCAAGTGGTGCAGGCAAATCTACAGTTCTAAATATTTTAGGTGGAATGGATTCACCTACAAGTGGGAGTGTTACTGTAAATGGTAAGGAGATATCGAATTACAATGATTCAAAGTTAACCTTATATAGAAGAGACAGTATTGGTTTTGTTTTTCAGTTCTATAACCTTATGCCTAATTTGAATGTGCTCGAAAATGTAGAACTCGCAAGACAAATATGCAAGGATCCCATGGATGCAAAAGAAAGTTTGGAATTGGTAGGACTCACAGACAGAGTGTCTAATTTTCCTTCGCAAATATCAGGTGGAGAACAACAAAGAGTTGCAATCGCAAGGGCCCTTGCAAAAAATCCGGATATTCTATTATGTGATGAACCCACTGGAGCATTAGATTATGTAACAGGTAAAAGTGTACTTGCTCTTCTTCAAAAGATAGGTCGCGAAAGCAATAAAACCGTCATTATAGTAACACATAATGCTGCACTTGCACCCATAGCAGATGTAGTTATCCGTATGAAAAGTGGGCAGGTGGATAGTATGAAGGAAAATCTTTCTCCTACACCTGTTCAGCAGATTGAGTGGTGATATAAATGTTAATTCGTAATTTTTTTAGAGACATTATTTCCACACTTCCAAGACTAATGTCTGTGATTATTGTTACAGCGCTTGGAGTATTTCTATTTGTTGGTATGGGCGAATATAACTATAACCTTACTAATATAGCTGAAAGTTATTATGCTAGTCAAAATGTTGCTGATTATTGGATTCAGGGAAGTATGCTTAATAAGTTAGACGAAAGGAAAATTTCAAAACTTGATGGTGTAGAGAGCACTCAGGCAGAAATTAAAATACAAACAGAGCTTTATACAGATAAAAATATTAGTATCGATTTGCAAGGTATATCAGGGGATTTTATAATTGATAAACCTTATATTATGTCAGGAAGGATGTTTGAGAGTAATCGGGAATGTATGCTGGATGCTTCTTATGCTAAAACACATAATATTCGTATCGGTGATGAAATTGATTTAAGAATTAAAGATACGGAAAATAAACTGAGTTTTATTGTATGTGCACTTATAGATAGCCCAGAGTATATAAGTAATACTGGTGCTACAGATCTTTTACCTGATAGTAACAAACATGGTTTTGCATATGTAAAAGAGGATGCTTTAGGAGAGATGAAAGAGCTAATTGGATATAATGTGATTACCTTAAAGATTGGGGATAATACAGATGAACATCAACTTAAAGTTGATGTTGAAAAAATTCTAGGCACAAAATTAATACGGTTATTAGAGTTTGATGATAATGAAAAATCTCATGTCCTAATAACTCAGATTGATAGTTCAAAAGCAATGACCGTTTTGATGCCAATGATATTTTTTGTTATCGCAGCCTTTATTATGTTTACAACTATGTCAAGAGTTGTAGAGACTGGTAGAATGATGATTGGAACCTTAAAAGCATTTGGTTATAGTAAACTAAAAATATATACCTATTTTTTATCTTATGCATTCACAGTGGTTGTTTTGGGTAATCTTATTGGGATTTTACTATCAGGTTTTCTGGCAAAATCAATGATGGGACTTACAAGCAGTAGGCTGACTTTACCAGAATTTCCATTAAATACTGACTATTTGTCAATCATTAAGTCGATTGTTCTTACAACTGTAATATGCGTGGGAACGGCTGCGGCAGTGTGCACTAGTGAGATAAGGCATTCGCCTACAGAATGTATGAGGCCAAAGTCTCCTAAAGCGGGTAAGGTAAACATTTTTGAGAAAATTAAGTTCTTATGGTCAAAAATGAATTTTGCTCAGAAAACTGTTACAAGAAATCTTTTTAGAAATAAAGCCAGAATGCTAATGTGTGTTATTGGTGTGGCAGGGTGTATGGCAATTACTATTACAGGTTTTGGATTTCGAGATACTATTAATTCATCAATTAATAGTATGTTTACCAATATGTATAAATATGATGCTAATGTAATATTAAAAAATGATGTAAGACGAGAGGAAGTTACAAGAATATCAAAAATTCCTGGTGTAGATAAAACGGAAAATATAATGATGACATCTATTAAAATATTGAAGGATGGTAAAAGTGAAGATACAACAGTTAGCATAATGGAGGATGAAATATTTCTAATGTTACCTTCCATTGAGGTACAGGAAAGTATGACTATGCCGGAAGATGGGGCCATAGTATCATCTTATTTGGTCAAAGATTTGGACATCAAAAATGGCGATATTCTTGATATTATTGTTGCTGGGAATACTGAAATTATAAAAGTAAAGGTGTCAGAGATTAGAGACAATATAACTGGTTGTTATTTAGGGAAATCTGTGTGGAGGAAACTTGGGCAAGGATATAAGGCATCCAGTGTTTATGTAAAAACAGATGATATGAAGAGTTTTATAGCGGGAACAAAAAAATACGATTTTATTGGAACTGTAATGCTAAAAGATGAATTAGTGGGAGCTATAGAGTCTCAAATAAGTTCAATAAGTGCAATTACTGTGATATTTATTTTCTTCGGAGGAGTTCTTGCTCTGGTAGTTTTATATAATTTGGGTATTTTAAATTATTATGAACGTATGAGAGAACTTGCAACCCTAAAGGTTTTGG
>NZ_JBNMNU010000194.1:0-7563 GCF_051278035.1 Clostridium sp. | reverse complement strand
GGTTTATGTTGTCCTGGTCCATTAATTCAAGTCAAAGCTAATATTGACGAATTAAGTGATGGTCAAATATTAAAAGTAACAGCTTCTGATCCTGGTTTTTATGAGGACATTAAATCTTGGTGTACTAAAACAAACAATGAATTATTAGATCTTAGAAAAGAAAAAGGTATGGTTTATGCCTTTATCAAAAAAAAAAGTAGCAACGATACAAAAGTAAGTAGATCCTTTCCATCGGAAATAGTAGAAAAAAACAATAAAACAATGGTGGTTTTTAGTGGTGATTTAGATAAAGCCATTGCAGCATTTATTATTGCAAATGGTGCAGTTGCAATGGGAAGTAAAGTTACCATATTATTTACCTTCTGGGGTCTTAACGTCATAAGGAAACCTGAAAAAGTATCTGTAAAAAAAGGTTTAATAGATTCCATGTTTGGATTTATGATGCCAAGAGGAAGTAAAAAACTTAGACTATCCCAAATGAACATGATGGGAGTGGGAGCTAAAATGATCCGTTCTGTAATGAAAAACAAAAATATAAGTTCTCTTGAAGATTTAATAAAATCAGCTATTGATAGTGGCGTAGAGGTAGTTGCTTGCTCAATGTCCATGGATGTTATGGGTATTACACAAGAAGAACTTATTGATGGAGTTAAAATTGGAGGAGTTGGATATTACTTAGGTGAAACTGAAAACTCAAATGTAAATCTGTTTATCTAATTGGTGCCACCTAATATTTTAAGTGCTACCCACGTGTCAAGTGAAAACAATAAATGCGGTGGTAACTACTAAGGTAGTTGCCACCGCATTTATTGTTATTGTGCTTTTAATCTATAATCCTCATCTCAAAATCTTGTGGTACATTATATTGTATGCTTTTCACATCCAAAATTATTTTTTCATTGTTTAATTCATTAAATTTAAACTTTACCGTTTCTTTAAAAGTGTCCATTTCTATCTCTTTAATTGCAACTTTCTTATCTTTTTCATTTTTAGCTTCATGACTAAACTCTATTGCATTTTCAGGTACATTTAAAGTAATATTAGAACCATCAACATCGATAATAGATATACCCAGATTATTAGGATCTATCTGTTTATTTTTTAAATCTATCGTAATATGCTTATCCTGCTTATTTATATATTTAAATCCCTTACACTCGAAAGTTAATCCCTTTGTGTTGTTTATCCCACCTTGCAATTCTAAGTAAATCATATTGTTATCAACATAAGCTATAAAGTCATTAGGACTGAAATACTGCGTACCCTCTCCATCAACAAGACTCGGTTCTAAAACACCAGTTAATTTATTTTCCTCACTTAAAAGTTCGCAGTAAACTCTACTCCTTGAACTCGAAAGTTCCAATTTTTCAATTTTAAATATACCCACTTCACTTTTAAATTCTTTTCCGCTTATATTAAAAACTCTTAAACCCTTGTTATAAATTTTATCATTTAGTGATATAGGTATATTTAAGGTTGTGATTTTACTTTTGTATAAAAGCTGTTCTATATCACCTATAGCTTTTTCTTCTAACTCTGAGAGTGCTATATGAAAAGATGGATCATCTTTATAAACCTCTATTTCTATTTCAAAATCTTTAACTACCCTATCCATATGAACTTCCATATAATCTTTATCGTGCCCTATTACAGACCATGGAAGGTATTTACCATCAGCTTTATTTTTAAATTCTATTTTCCCTAACATTAAATTTTCATCTTCGATCTCATATCCAATCCATAACTTTAAGTCATCCCCTGCTACATCTGTTACAGTAAATTGCACCCCCTTATCGTCTATAGTAGTACCTACTTTTTGAATATTTCCATTATTTACAATGTTATTAAATCCCTTGTCATAGCTAACTATTTTTACTAGCTTATCTAATCCTGGTATTTTAACTAAAGCTAGTGCTACACCCGGAAAAACATTAACTGATACTACAAATACTAACATTGCTGCTATCACTGATTTTATTATATTATTAATGATTTTATTTTTCTTTATGCCTTTTCCTTTTTTAGATTCCCTTTTTAAGCCTAATTCCGCAGCCTGCACAATTTTTCCGTGGAGTTTAGTCCGGATTTTTTCTTTTTCGTAATTATTGTCATTAGAATTTTCTATATAATCCTTTGTATATGCCTCATTCATTATCATACTCAAATCCTCTTCAGAAATATTATCTACTATATTAAATAATTCCTTTTCATTCATATCACTTTAACCTCCTTGCATCTAATTTTCTTTAACAAGAGTCTGCACCGATATAATCTATTGTCTACAGAACTAACCGTTGTATTAAAGACCTTCGCTATTTCTTTTATTTCGTAATTCATGAAATATCTAAGGTGAAAATACGTTTTATCAGGTTCTTTGAATTTACTAATTATCTGTAAAAAGTCTTGTTCAGCATTTTTTTCAAGTACTTCCTCTTCAATACTAAGTGATACATTGTCGTAAATATCCATATCGTTAGCAGATTCACTTAGTTCCTTTTGTGCATGCTTTTGAAGTTTTCTCCTTACATTAAGAGCTACTGTTCTTGTCTTTACATTTACAAATGTATCAAAAGAACCACGCTTCTCATCAAATTTATGAATTTCTTTCCATAAAGCTAAAAACACATCACTTGCACATTCTTCAATGTCCTCCTTAGTTCCAAGTGTACCTAGGATTCTTTTCACGAAATAATATACTCTGTCAAAGTACATATCATATATATCATCTAAAGCACTCTCATCTCTTGTTTTTAGCCTGTCAACCAAATTATCTATCATCTTTAAACACCTCTCATATAGTAATACACACGTAACACACGAAATCTCTCAATTAAATAATAAATAATAGTATATTATTCCTCTTATTGTAAAATCCTCTATAATCCCTTTAGTAATGATTTAAAGTTTACAGAAAAAAAAATAAGGAGCCGAATAATTAATTCAACTCCTTACTAGATTTATAAACATTTTAAATATTCTTGGTAACAACGCCTTATGATTGAACATCATTGGCGCTTCATTCGGAAATAAAATAATCATCCTATAAACATATACCCCTAAAAACATTACCAACAAATGGTACTTATATTTGTATAGAATATGCATTTTTCTTGTTAAGAACAATGCAACAATTATAATTGGTATGACAAATAGTGGGTGCATATGAAAAGCTCCCTCTAAATCTCCTTGAAGAAACAACTTATATGCTCTAGTCATTCCACATGATGGACATGGTATACCCGAAACACCACGGACAAAACATATTGTAGATGTAAAAAAAGAGTTAAGCCTCATACCAAAATATAAAATAATTAAAAAGATTACATACTTCCCCATGCTTTATTTAAGTTTGATTGGATTATTGCTGAAGCTACAATGGAAAGCCCAAAAATACTCAAAAGAATATAAAGTAGAGAATCATCATTACCGTTATCATTACTTTTACCGAGCGCTCTACATTGAACATCTTGAAGCTTTTTACCCATTGTATAATACCAGTATATAGTATAGATTCCACAAGTAATTATACTAAAAACTAAAACCATTCCACCACTAGTATCTTCTTTAGATATATATTCATTTGTTTCATTAGTTGTAACATACATCCAATACATCTGATATATTCCACATGTTAAAATTGATAAAATTATAAGTCCAGCTACACTTCTTGTAATTCCTTTCATTAAAATCACCTCCCATTGCTCTACCTCTTTGTCTTGACGTGTTTTGTAGAAAATTATATCTTTCTTCCAATTATAGCATAAATAGACCTTTTGCTCCAATATATTCTATATTTAAAGTTTCTTCTAAAATATTTCATAATTCTCATAAATTTTGTGAAACTTTAGCTACCACTTCTTATATTTGTCCAGTAACAAACTGCACTAATATACTTACAGTAGCTACTGAAATCCAAACAATCAATCCAAGCAGTATAGGTTTTATACCATTCTTAATCATTTTCTTAAAATTAGTATTAAGCCCTATTGCTGAAAGTGCCATTACAATCATGAATTTTCCAAGAGTATTTATGTATATAATACTGTTCCCTTTGAATAATCCAAGTGTGTTTAATAGTGAAGCAATAAGGAACCATATAATAAACCAGGGAAATATTTTTTTAAAACTGTAATTAACCTTAGAATCCTTTTTAGATTCTTTTTTCTTTTTATAGGCCGTTATGAAAGCAAAAATAATGGATATAGGTATAATCATAGTAGTTCTTGTAAGCTTGACAATAGTAGCATACGCTCCAGCGCTATTACTAAAAGCATATCCAGCAGCCACAACTGAAGAAGTATCATTTATGGCAGTTCCTGCCCAAAGACCAAATGCCTTATCTGAAAATCCTAATAGATGTCCAAGCGGCGGAAATATTAGTACAGCTATAATGTTAAATAAAAATATAGTAGAGATAGAATAAGCTATATCCATATCATCTGCTTCAATAATTGGCGCAATTGCAGCTATGGCAGAACCACCACATATAGCAGTACCAACACCAATTAAAGTTTTTAACTTATATGGTATACTAAGTAACCTTCCTACGCCATATGCTGTTATAAATGCTGCTGAGAGTGTAAACGCCGTTACTGAAAAAGAACTTAAACCAGTTTTCAAAACCTGTGTAAGACTTAATCCTGCACCAAGTACTACAATAGCATAGGTAAGTATTTTCTTAGATGTAAACATAATACCCTTTAAAGTAACGTCAGGCTTACCTAAAGTATTGTTTATGATTAATCCAAGCATAATTCCAAAGACAGGCCCACCTACAATAGGGAGCATATTTCCAAGCATCGATGCAACAAATGCTAATAATAAGGATAGAAATATTCCTGGGTAATTTTCTTTAATCCAATTCATGTAATCATCTCCTATTTATTTTGTTTTTGTAGCACTATTAGAATAATACTAAAATTAAAATAAAACAAATTATAAATTGTTATGTTTGCATAAGTATTTGTTATAATACATATAAATGTAATTTTTACTGGAGATGATAATTTTGATGGATATAAGACTTGAAACCTTTATTACAGTTGCAAAAATTAAAAGCTATACAAAAGCTAGTGAGATATTAAATATAACTCAACCGGCGGTCTCCCAACATATAAAATTTCTTGAAGATTACTATGGTGTGATTTTTATAAAGAAAAGGGAAAAAATAATGAGATTAACGGAAGAAGGGAAAACTCTTTATAAGTATGCTATTGAATTGCATAATATCTATAGAAATTTAGATTTGGAATTTAGAAATAAAGATAGTATTAATAGAACTTATTACGTAGGCGCTTCTATGACTATTGGTGGTTATCTACTCCCTTATATGCTAGCTGAATATAAGAACTGTTATAACAATACTGACATACTTCTACAAGTTAGCAACACAGAAAAAATAATCCAAAAACTATTAAATAGAAAGATTGACCTAGCACTAATAGAGGGAAACTTCGATAAAACTAAAATTAAATATACTAAGTATAAAGATGATGAATTGGTGCTTGCGGTATCCTATTTACATGAGTTTGCTAAATGTAAATATATAAATGTAAGTGAAATTTTAAAAGGAAAATTAATATTAAGAGAGAGTGGCTCAGGAACCAGAGAGACTTTCGAGAATAAAATTTCAGAAATAGGCTTTGACCTAAAAAGCTTTAAACCCTATATGGAACTTGGTAGCATATCTGCTATAAAGTCTCTCGTGGAAGCAAATTTAGGGTACTCCATATTGTCAAAAGAAACTGTAAAAAAAGAAGTAGAGTCCGGTAAAATAAAAATTATTCCCATTAAAGAGCTTCGAATATTTAGAGAATTTAACTTTGTATATTTAAAAGATTGTGATAAAGAATTCGCTTCTAATTTCATATGTTTTTGCCTTAAATAGCTCGTTTTTTATTGGCATTTGACAATAAAAATTTATAGTATTATAATGTAACTATACTATAACAAATAAAAAAATGAGGTGTTAATATATGGCTGATTGTGAAAGTTGTCCATCAAATGATGGGTGTGACAGTAAAGAAACCTGTGGCATAAAAAATAATCCATTAAATAAAGTTAAAAATATTATCGGAGTCATGAGTGGTAAAGGTGGTGTTGGTAAATCAACAATATCCGCTCTTATTGCACATGAACTTAATAAAAAAGGCTATAAGGTTGGACTTATGGATTCAGATATTACGGGCCCAAGTATACCAAGACTTTTAGGTATTCAAGATGTGAAACCCGTAATGAGTGAATCTGGTATTTTGCCAGTTAGAACTCCTGAGGGTATTGATGTTATTTCAATGAATCTTCTTGTAGAAAACGAAGATGATCCAGTTATTTGGAGAGGACCAGCAGTTTCTGGAGTTGTTACGCAGTTTTGGACTGATGTTATATGGGGAGAACTTGATTATTTAATAATAGATATGCCTCCTGGCACAGGTGACGTTGCATTAACCGTAATGCAATCAATACCAATTACAGGCATAGTAATGGTTTCGACGCCACAAGACATGGTATCTATGATTGTTGGAAAAGCAATAAATATGGCGCGTAAGCTAAACATAAATATAATGGGATTAATTGAGAATATGAGTTATATTATTTGTCCTGGATGTAGTGAGAAAATAAAATTCTTTGAATCAGATAACATAGATGAATTTTTAGATAAAAACGGACTAGATTTACTTGGAGAAATTCCAATGTGCAAGGAAATTGTTAATATTTCCAACAAAGGTGAGTACAAACTAAATCCTGAATTAACAGAAATAGCAGAAAACATTGTTGTAAAAATTATTGATAAGGCACATAAAAGCAAATAAAATGGGAGGTAATATATATGAAAATTGCAATACCTAATAATGGTAGTATGGTCAATCAACATTTTGGAATGAGCAAAAGTTTTGTTATTGCAACTATAGAAGATAAAAAAATTATAAATATTGAAGAGATATCTTCAGCTGAGCTTGCGCATAACCATCAGGGCCTTTCAAACTTACTTGCAGAAAAAGGTGCAACAATAGTTATCACTGGAGGAATTGGTGAAGGTGCAGTTAATGGTTTAAAACAAAATGGCCTTAAAGTGATAAAAGGATCCTCTGGAGAATACAATAATGTTCTTCTTGAATATATTAATGGTACCTTAGAAGATAAAAATGTAATTTGTAATCATCATGGTGAACATCATCATCAATAAAAAAAAGAAGCACATTTGTGCTTCTTTAATTTTTTAAGTTTCCATTAAAGCCTGATAACCCATGACTCATATGATATATTGGCCCAAATTTATTTTTCAATAATACATTGACCGCCCTAGGACTTCTATTTCCTGATGCACAGTGGACTAACATTGGTTTACCACGGAATTTTTCTAACTCTGTAATTCTTGAGGCAATTTCAGAAACAGGCATTAGTTTAGATTTATTTATATGCCCTGATTGGTACTCACCCTTAGTTCTTACATCGATAATAACTAAATCTTTGTTATCTCTAATAAGCTTAGTAATATCATCTCCAGAAACATTCTGTACATTCTTATTAAATTTAATCATTATTCTAGGATAAATCATGTATGCT
>NZ_JBNMNU010000193.1:0-7579 GCF_051278035.1 Clostridium sp. | reverse complement strand
TTGCTTTGCCCTATAGTACATAAATGGTATAAATATAAATGTAACTGCGAGAAAACATAATATATTTCTATATACTAAAACTGCACCATAAAACATGAGCATGATAGAGGCATATAGTGGATGTCTCACAATTTTATACATTCCACTTTGAACTAGCTTATGTTCATCATATATTTTTATATGATTAGCCCAATTACTTCCCAAATTAAACCTACCCATTATATTTACAATACAACCAATAACAATAGCTAATGTCCCTATGATAATGATAGCATGCTTTAAGATGTTATTATTGATTGGAATTAAACCTATTTTAGTTATAAGAATCAAATAAAAAGCAACTAAAAATAATGTCATTGAACCCGTTTCCACTATAGACTTCTTTTCTTTTTTAATATGTTCATCTCTCGTATATAACGTGAAATCTATAAGGATTGAAACAAACAGGCCTACTACACAAATACATATAATTAGCTGAATAACAAATGAGAACATATCTGGAATTTTGATTGATAACATTATGTGCACCCATTTCTATGAAGAATATTATAAGCTGAAAATGGTATTTTTCGCAAATCCTCGGTTACAACATGAACACATTCCTTTTGCATTGATTTAGTATCAAAATTATATGCATCAACAAAAGAACTTACACTAACTCTAAAGGTATTGTTATCTACGTATTCCATCTTCTTTTCTTTTGATTTTATAAAAAAGTCTAAAGGAACAATTTGTCTAAAGTCTTTAAGAAATTTGAAGCAGTCACAAGTGGTTTTCATATCTGTAATACTTTTACCTGCATTTTTTAATGCATCTTCAATAGTAAATACAAAAGTATTATTTATAAGGTGAAGATATTCATGTATCTTTGCATTTCTTGTTATTGGAATAAAGCCACCTTTTGATGTTTTGTACAGATAGGTGATAGCTACTCTTTCTGAGTCGCAGGGAAGTGGAATAAAATCATCCATTTTAAGCATTCCAGCAGATTGCTTCTCCATTCTCTTTAATATGCCTGAAAGTGTAACTCTATTATTTCTATCTATACCTAGCGTTCTACCAAAAAAGGCTGCTGGTTGAAAATTGATACCACGAACATACGGACTATTTATACCAAACGTAAATATCTCTCCTACCTCATCATCGTTTACTCCGGTAGTTATTGTAGAAACCAAAGTTGTAGGTATTTTGTATTTTGATAAGTTTTCTAAAGCCTTTTTCTTAATGGGTAATAGATTCTTGCCTCTTAAAGTATTGTAAGTTGATTGTTTAAACCCATCAAATTGAAGATAAACTTCAAAACCTCCTACAAACTCTTGTAACGCGCAGGCAAATTTTTCATCTTCTGCAATTCTTATACCATTAGTATTTAACATTACATATTTAAGGTTTTTAGATTTAGCCATTCTTATAATTTCTATAATATCTGGATGAATAGTTGGTTCCCCACCACTTATTTGCAATATTTCACCTTGTCCATATTCCGAGTCAATAAAAAAATCCATCATTTTTTCTATTCGATCTAACGATAAAAACTCACCCTCCCCTGCATTGGCAAAACATAAGGGACACTTAAGGTTACATTTCGTAGTTATTTCAATTAATGCTATGCACCCATGCTGATCATGTTGTTGGCATATTCCAGCGGTACCACAGTCGTAGGGGCACCCTTTTTCTACTTTTGAATAAACCTTCATTTGTGTTCCTGGTTTATCATATTGTTTTTTCTTTAAATGATAATCAGCGACTTCCTCCAGCAACTCAATTTGTTCTCCGTGAGTAGGGCAATATTTTAGCAAATAAACTTTTTTTTCTTTTAAAATGACCTTTGCTGGAATTATCAGAAGGCATTCTGGACACAAACTATTTGTATATTCATGAAAAATATAGTCTCTGTTCATTATAGTACCCCCTTTCTATTTATATTTACATAAATATTTAATCTAGGCTTATTAACTACCTAATTTATATTATCTATAATATTTTACTTTATTTTAATTATACACATAATCAATTTACATATCAACGTTTCAATTTTATGGAGTTATTGATAGATTTAGTATATAATTATTAGTGAATGTGTAAATGAATAGCACAATTAATAATTGATTAGTACAGTAAACTAAATATAGGGGGATAATTCAATGAAAATTTCAATGTCGAGTTTTTTAATAAGTCAAAAACCTATTTTGAAAAGAATAGTTAGTATTCTTTCTAAAAAATATAAATATGTATCAATTTTAGGTACTGATACTAAAGGAAAATTATACAAAGTACAAAAAACCAGTATAGACTTTACAGATTCATCCTGGTGTGAACGTGGTTTTGTAATACGAGTTCACAATGGTGTTAACTACTCTGAATTCTCTTTTAATGAAATTAATGAAAAGAATATAAACACTTTAGTAGATGAAATACAATTTAGCATTTCATCTACACTTCAAATGCTTAAAAATGCTTCAATAAAAGTAAATTCATATGATATTATTGAAGAACCAGTAATAAAGGAAGAGTTTTTAGCTGAAGTAACCACACTTCCAACATATTTATCATCTAAAGAAAAAATAGAAAAAATGTGTGCTATTAAAGATTCTGCTTTAAATTATTCAGATTTATTGGTAGATTTTAGAGTAGTATATCATGAAGTTCATGTGTCAAAGATATTTATTTCTAATAATAAAGAATTAGAACAATCCTACATATGGAGTGAAGGAAATTTAATAAGTATAGTACGTAGAGATGATAATACTAAATATGCTTATGAAGCATTTTCTGGTTTAAAAGCTACGGAACTTCTTTGTGAAATGAAAAGCGGTATTGAAAAAGTAGTAAAGACTAGTATAGAACTTTTAGATGCTAAGAATGTAATTCCTGGTGAATATGATGTGATTTGTTGTCCAGATATAACAGGTCTAATTGCTCACGAAGCCTTTGGTCACGGCGTAGAAATGGACATGTTTGTTAAAGGAAGAGCAAAAGCTATAGAATATATTGGGGAAAGTGTAGCCTCAAAGCTCGTTACAATGCATGATGGTGCTGCAGCTGTGAGTAATATATCATCTTATTTGTTTGATGATGAAGGAGTACTCGGAACAGATACTATTGTAATAGATAAAGGAGACCTTAAAACAGGGATTTCTGATATGTTATCAGCTCTTAAACTTGGTACTAAACCCACTGGAAATGGTAAAAGAGAATCTTTTGAAAGAAAAGCTTATGCAAGAATGACTAATACATTCTTTGCTGCTGGTAGTGATAATTTAGAAGATATGATAGCCTCTATTAAAAAAGGTTACATTTTAGAAGGATGTATGAGCGGAATGGAAGATCCTAAAAATTGGGGAATTCAGTGTATGTTACTTCAAGGTAGAGAAATTATAAATGGTAAACTAACGGGTGAAGTAATATCTCCTGTAATTATGACTGGATATGTTCCAGATATGCTGAAATCTATATCTATGGTTTCAGAGTCAGTTGAACTATTCGGCTCAGGTGCTTGCGGTAAAGGATATAAAGAATATGTCAAAGTTTCAGATGGCGGACCATATATCAAAGCAAAAGTGAGGTTAGGATAATGATAGAAAAAATTAGAAAGCTCCTTAAAGAGTGCATAAAAATAGATGGCTATACCGTAGTCGAGCATAAAATAAATTCTAATGAGTTCTTCTTCATAAAAAAAAGACTAGACATGGACAGAGGTAAAAATATTAATAACTTTAATATAACAGTTTATAAAAATTTTGAGGAGGAAAATACAAAATATACAGGCTCCTCATCTGCTATGATTCATCCTACTATGAGTGATAAAGAGATTTTAGAAGTCATTGACGAAGTTGCCTTGGCGGCAATTTATATAAAAAACAAATATTACCCTATGGTAGAACCTTCTGGTATTATTCAACCAGAAATAAAAAGTAATTTTTCTGAAAAAGCACTTAATCAGTGGCTACCTACAATAACAGAGGCACTCTATAAATCTGATATTTATAATAAAGGTTGCATAAATTCCTCTGAACTTTTCCTTAATAAAATTTATACTCATATTATTAACTCAAAAGGGGTAGATATATCTTACACTACTTATAATGGTGAAATAGAATTTATAACTAATTGGAAGTCAGGTGATGAGGAAATCGAACTTTATAAACACATGGACTTTTCAGACATAGATTCTGATTTAATAGAAGAAAAAGTAAAAGAAATGCTTATATTTAGTAGTGAGAAAGCAATTGCATCACCTACCCCAGCATTATTAAAACATACGGTTCTACTAACTGGTGCACCAGTAATCGAACTGTTAAACTATTATTTAGACAAGTCTTCTGCTAAAAGCATCTATAATGGAATGTCTACAGCAAAACTCGGTGAGAATATTCAAGGCGATGGCGCAAAGGGTGACCTAATAACACTTACACTAGATCCTTTTATGAAAAACTCAACAAAATCATGTCCTTATGATGCTGATGGTTTTCCAGTAAATTCTGTTGAGATATATAAAAAAGGTGTTTTGAACAAGTACCATGGTGATGTGAGACACTGCCATTATTTAAATATAGAACCTACAGGTAGTATTTCAAACTTTATCATTGAAGGTGGCGCTTATTCAATATTTGATTTTAAAAAGGTTCCTTATCTAGATATAGTTGCCTTTTCCGACTTTCAAATTGATGATTTAACGGGAGATTTTGGTGGTGAAATTAGGCTAGGGTGGTACTTTAATGGAACAAATACTATCCCAGTTACTGGTGGATCTATCTCTGGGAATATTAAAGACCTACAAAAGGAAATGTACTTATCTAAAGAGCTTCAAAGAGATAATAACTTTGTAGGACCTAAAACTGTTAAACTATTAAATGTCAGTGTGGCTGGAATAGAATAACGTATAAAAAACGTTGCAAATTTTGTATTGCAACGTTTTTTTATATTCTCTAAATGTTGTGTTTACAAAACAAATTATATATAATTATGTCAGGGTACAAATTAGGAGGTGAATGAATGGGAAGGAACATAATAGTTACATTTTTAAAAAAACATAAAGTATCATATGTTATTGGCATTAGTTTTATGCTTTTATCATCCTATATTCAATCGCTTTTTCCTAAAGTTCTCGGAGACACCATTGATATACTTGGAATAAATAATTTTAGTTTTAAGCTTATAAAGTCCAAAATAATATACATACTTTTAATTGCAGTAGCTACTTTTATAAGTACTTTTGTATGGAGAAACCTGATTATAGTAAATGCTAGAAATCTGGAATGCCATCTTCGCGAAAAATTATATAATCATTTTCAGAAATTATCTCCGGATTTTTACAACAAAAGAAAAACTGGCGACTTAATATCTTATGCAATAAATGATATTTCTGCTGTAAGAATGGCTTTGGGGCCAGCTAGTGCTATGACAATAAATGTTCTTGCTATTTGTAGCATTTCTATATATTCTATGTCAAAGATTATAAATTTGAAATATACTTTAATTACGCTAATTCCAATTCCCTTTATTATATTTTTTCTGTTAAACATAGGGAGACTTATTCAAAAGCGATTTAAAATTGTTCAAGAAAATTTTTCTTCCATATCTGGCACAGTCCAAGAAAATATTTATGGGATAAGAGTAATAAAATCTTATGTACAAGAAGATGCAGAGTCAGAGAAGTTCGAAATATTAAATAATGAAATGATGGATTCCAACCTTGCTATGGTAAAGGCAGCATCCTTTCTCTCCCCTGTCATTCAATTTTTTTTTAGTATAAGCTTTGTTATTAATCTCATTATAGGTGGAAATATGGTGTTAAATGAAATTATAACTC
Source organism: Clostridium sp. (assembly GCF_051278035.1). GTDB lineage: Bacteria > Bacillota > Clostridia > Clostridiales > Clostridiaceae > Clostridium_AD. Next base: position 1,767 of record NZ_JBNMNU010000193.1, on the reverse strand, counting down.
TTGGAGATTTTATCGCCTTTAATGGATATTTGACTATTATTATGAGGCCAATAATTTCTATAGGTCGAGTTATAAATATATTTGAAAGAGGTATTGCATCATTCAAAAGATTAGATGAAATATTTGATGTAGTGCCTAAAATTCCAGATGGGGCGAAAATGATAAGTAGCGCAATCCTTGGTGAAATAGAATTTAAAAATTTTAGTTATTCTTATGACAATACTGACAAAATAGTTTTACAAAATATTAATCTTAAAATACCCAAGGGATATACTCTTGGAATCATAGGAAAAACCGGTTCAGGTAAAACGACCCTAGTAAACCTTTTATTAAAGCTTTATGCATCACCACAGGAAAAAATATTTATAGATTCAGTGGACATAAATGACTACTCTTTAGAAACACTTAGATCGAGCATTGGGTATGTACCCCAAGATGATTTTTTGTTTTCTGCATCCATAAATGATAATATAAAATTTTTTAAGGATGTATATACAGATTACGAAGTTGAAAAAGCTGCTGAGGTAAGTTGTATATATGAAAGCATTATGAAATTGCCTAATGGATTTGATACCATACTGTCCGAACGTGGTGTTAATCTATCAGGTGGCCAAAAGCAACGGATATCCATAGCTAGGGCTATTATTAGAAATCCCTCAATACTTATTTTGGATGATTCACTTTCAGCAGTGGACACTATTACTGAATCAAAGATAGTTGAAAATATAAATAAATGTAGAATTGGAAAAACAACAATTATTACAGCTCATAGAATTACTACAATTAAAGATGCGGATTTTATTATAGTCCTAGATGAAGGTAAAATATGCGAACATGGAACACATAATGAGCTCGTATCGAAGGGAGGGCTATATTATGAAACCTACAAATCCCAACATAATGAAGCATAAAATTAATAGTTTCAAAAGGCTTTTAAAGCTTACAAACCCACATCTTAATAAGATAATCTTAGCTGCATTATGTGTAATGATTGTAAATGCTGCTGAACTATTAAAACCTTATATACTAAAACTAGTTATTGATGATTTCTTAATAAAAAAAGTATCGCAAGATGGTATGTACTCCATATCATCACTAGGATTAATATATATTATACTTGCAGCTATTGGTGGGTTATCATCTTTTACACAAGTGAATTTAATAAACAGTGCTGGGCAGGAAATTATGAAGAATTTGAGAAAAAGAGTATTTAGAACAATACAATTTCTTCAGCTATCATATCTTGATAAGACCTCCTCTGGAAGACTTATAACTAGAGCCACAAATGACGTGGAAGCCATGAGCAAAATGTATACCGATGTAATTATAAGTTTATTTAAAGACGTGTTCTTACTTTTAGGTATAGTGTATGCTATGATTGCACTTGATGTAAAATTAGCATTTATTTCTTTTTCCGTTGTTCCTTTGATGTTTTTTATTATCTTTATTCTAAAGAACAAGATTAAGAGAAATTTTTCAAAAATGAAAAGCTTAATAGGCAAAATTAACGGATTTATGGCTGAGAATATCTCTGGGATGAAGTTCATACAAATATTTTCAGGTGAAAAAGAAAAAAATGACGAGTTTCTAAAACTAAATGGAGAGTATTTCAAAAGCACAATATTTCAAGTTAGGATAAACAGCATATTAAGACCAGCGGCGGATATTTTTCAAAGTCTTGCAGTAGCAATTATAATATGGTATTCCATGAGTAAAATCGCAAACAATACCCTAGAGATAGGTGTTCTTTTCGCTTTTACAACTTAT
>NZ_JBNMNU010000192.1:0-7618 GCF_051278035.1 Clostridium sp. | reverse complement strand
TTAATAAATAAACACATAATATTTTATTAATTATATGAATGAATAAATAATCCTCTAATTGGACATAATTCCAAATGAGGAGGGGTAATATGAAAAACAGAAAAATTTTATACCTAATGATAACAATATTAGTAATTGCTTTTTCTAGTGCTAGTTATTCACTTGTACGCTATATGAATAAAAACGATTTGAAAGTTGAAGCCTCTAGTAAATTGCCATTTTTGAAACTCAGTGATGAAGGCATAGGTGATAATAATGAAAATTCAAAACAAACATCAGTGGTTACTAATTTGTTTAAGGGAACTTCACAAACGAAATTTACTTTTGTCATTAAATATAAAGATAAAGAAGTAAGAAATATAGTATTGGAAAAACACTTTAATGCAACTAATGAATTAGATAGCAAGACAAAAGCAGAACTTAATGAGCTTTTTAAAATACAAGGATATACCGTATCCACTATGAGTAAAGGAAAAGTAGATTTTGTTAATAATAGTGATAGGTACAGTTATAATGCAAATAGGTATTATTTAGGAATATATAATGACCTAGTGACAATTTATAAGACCGATAATAATGGAGATATAATAGCACATAAAATATTTAATGCTAATGTATATTCAGCTGATGGAACCCAACTTAAATATGACTTTGAAGCAGAGGACAAAGGAGAACGTATAAACATTAAATTAGATGATTTAAAAGAAAAGGAAGGAGTATTGGATGATTTAATTCGAGGAAAAAAATATGTTAAGGATTCAGCAGGAACAATAGATTTGGAAGAGACTGAATACGAAAAAGGTGAATTTAAAACTCCTGAAAAAGCTTTCGATTATGCTAGAGGGTTATTAAGGTCGTAACAGGTTCATCTAAAATAAAAAATGTATTAAAACCTTAAGAAGTAAAATTTCTTAAGGCTTTTTTAATGAAATTTGATAATACTTAGATATTTATGTTGTTAATTATTGAAAAAATAGCATTTAGGTGTTAAAGTATTATATAGTGTTTATAGGTTTAGGAGGATAGAATTATGTACGAATATATAAGTGGAACTTTTGTAGGAATTAGTAAAGATTACGTTGTAGTAGATAATAATGGCATGGGGTACAGGATTTACACCTCCGGTAGTACTATGGCAAACATGCCTAAGACAAGCGACAACGTTTTGTTATATATAAAGCAAATTGTTAGAGAAGATTTTCTTGGACTATACGGATTTTTAACAAAAGATGAGATAGAGATGTTTAGCCTTGCAATTAGTACCAATGGAGTTGGTCCAAAAGCTGCGTTATCACTCATGTCTATTTGCAATGTTACAAGTCTTAAGTATGCTATTGTGTCTGGTGATGAGAAAACATTACAAAGAGCACCTGGCATTGGCAAGAAGATTGCTCAAAGAATAATTTTAGAACTTAGGGAGAAAATTCATATTGAGCAAAGCGAAGTTAATAATTTATCAAAACTTTCAGGAAGTAATTTAATAGAAGATAGAAAACTTATTGATGTTTTAGGAGCTCTAATGTCACTTGGATATTCTGAAAAGGAAGCTGAAAAAGCACTTAACGCTTCAAACAAAGAAGAATCTCTTGAAAATATGATTAAAGAGTGTTTGAAATATTTAATGAACTAAGGTGGTAGTAAATATGGATGATACTGAGGAAAGAATTATTACATCTTCTATCATTAAAGAAGATATGGAAGCAGAATACTCACTAAGGCCACAAAATCTTATGGAGTATATTGGTCAGCCAAAGATTAAGGAAAAATTAAATATATTTATTAAAGCAGCCCAAAATAGAGAGGAAGCCCTTGATCATGTCCTTTTATATGGACCGCCTGGACTTGGTAAGACAACTCTTGCAAATATTATTGCAAAGGAAATGAAGGGGAATTTAAAAGTAACTTCCGGGCCGGCTATTGAAAGACCTGGTGATTTGGCATCTATTTTAACATCACTTAGTGATTATGATGTGCTTTTTATTGATGAAATACATAGGTTAAGTAGAGCGGTAGAAGAAATATTATATCCTGCTATGGAGGATTATGCACTAGATATTGTAATTGGAAAAGGGGCTTCAGCAAAATCTATAAGACTAGATTTGCCTAAGTTTACACTTATTGGTGCTACAACTAGAATAGGACTCTTAACGGCGCCTCTTCGAGATAGATTTGGTGTGCTCAGTGCCATGGAATATTATACGCAGGATGAATTAAAAGAAATAGTTGTTCGATCTTCTGCTATTTTAAACGTAGACATTACAAAGGATGCGGCTGTTGAAATTGCAAGACGATCAAGAGGTACTCCAAGAATAGCTAATCGTCTGCTTAAGAGAGTTCGAGATTATTGTGATGTTAAGGGAGATGGAATTATTGATTTGAATTTAGCAAAGTCTGCAGCGAAGCTGCTTGAAATAGATAATGAAGGCTTTGACAGAATAGATAATAAAATGCTGGAGGCTATTATAGATAATTTTAGTGGTGGACCAGTGGGAATAGAGACTTTATCATACTTTATAGGCGAGGAGTTAGGAACTTTAGAAGATGTATATGAGCCATATTTAATTCAAAAGGGATTCATTATAAGAACACCTAGGGGGAGAATGGCGTCTGAAAAGGCATATAAACATTTGAATAGATCTATTAAAAAATTAAGTAAAAACAAAAATTTGAACCAATTCACAGTATTTGACGAGGAAGGTAATTAAGGTAATGACAATTTTAGAAAAGAGAGGGTGTAGTTTTTGAAAGTAAAAGATTTTTATTTTGATTTGCCTAAGGAGTTTATTGCACAACATCCACTCCAAAAAAGAGATGAGTCAAAACTTATGGTAGTTAATAAAACAAGCGGTGAAATAGAACATAAAGTTTTTAAAGATATAATAGAATACTTAAATAAGGGAGATTGCTTAGTACTAAATGATACTAGGGTTTTACCTGCAAGGCTTATAGGGACTAAAGACGGAACAGGTGGGAAAATGGAGTTCTTACTCCTAAAAAGAATAGATGTAGATCATTGGGAGACCTTAGTCAAACCTGGTAAAAAAGCCAAAATTGGAACTAGATTTATTTTTGGAAATGGCGAACTTTCGGCACAGGTTATAAGTATTTCTGAGGGTGGAAGTAGAATAGTGAAATTTGAATTCGAAGGGATCTTTGAAGAAGTTTTAGATAGACTTGGAGAGATGCCATTACCACCATATATAACAGAAAAATTACAAGATAAAGAAAGGTATCAAACAGTGTTTTCTAAGGAAGTTGGATCTGCTGCGGCTCCAACTGCAGGCCTTCATTTTACGGATGAGTTGCTGCAAGAAATTAAAGCTATAGGCGTTGAAATTGCTTTTGTAACGCTACACATAGGGCTAGGTACTTTTAGACCTGTAAAAGCTGAAATGGTGGAAGAACATCAAATGCATTCAGAGTACTATGTGCTAAGTAGTGAAACAGCAGATTTAATTAATAACGCAAAAGAAAAGGGTGGCAGAGTAATTGCTGTTGGCACCACATCTAATAGAACTTTAGAAAGTATCGCGGATGAAAATGGCAAAGTTCATGAAAAATCCGGTTGGACAGACATCTTTATCTATCCTGGATATAAGTTTAAAATTGTTAATGCATTAATAACAAACTTTCATTTGCCGGAATCTACACTAATAATGCTAGTTAGCGCTTTTGCGGGTCAAGATTTAGTTATGGGTGCGTACGATATGGCGGTAAAAGAAAAATATAGATTCTTCAGTTTTGGGGATGCAATGTTTTTATATTAACTAACTATTAATTATTGTATAGAAAGAGGGTAAAATATGTATAAATTACTTAAGAAAAGTGGTAAAGTAAGACGTGGTGAGTTTACAACGCCTCACGGTGTTATTCAAACACCTGTATTTATGAATGTAGGAACTCAAGGGGTTATAAAGGGCGCAGTTTCTAGCATGGATTTAAAAGACATTAACTGTCAAGTAGAATTGTCTAATACTTATCATTTGCATCTAAGACCTACAGACAAGGTTGTGCGGGAAATGGGAGGACTTCATAAATTTATGAATTGGGATAGACCTATCCTTACAGATTCAGGTGGATTTCAGGTGTTTTCTCTTTCAGCTATGAGAAAGATTAAAGAAGAAGGAGTATACTTTAATTCCCACATTGATGGTCACAAAATATTTATGGGCCCAGAAGAAAGCATGCAAATACAAAGCAATTTAGGATCCACAATTGCAATGGCCTTTGATGAATGTATACCAAATCCTTCTACTAGGGAATATGTAGTTGATTCAGTAGAACGAACTACAAGGTGGCTCGAACGATGTAGAATTGAAATGGATAGACTTAATTCTATGAAAGGCACAATAAACAAAAAACAAATGTTATTTGGTATAAATCAAGGTGGAACATATACAGATATTAGAATAGACCATGCTAAAACAATTAGTAAAATGGATTTAGATGGGTATGCTATTGGAGGCCTTGCAGTAGGAGAGTCCCATGAAGATATGTATAGAATTATTGATGCAGTGGTTCCGCACTTGCCAGAGGATAAACCAATATATCTTATGGGCGTAGGTTATCCAAGTAATATTTTAGAAGCAGTATCTAGAGGGGTAGACTTTTTTGATTGTGTACTTCCAGCAAGAAATGGAAGGCATGGACATTTGTTTACCAAAGATGGTAGAATAAATATATTAAATGCAAAGTTTGAACTAGATGGAGCGCCTATTGATGAAGGATGCGCATGCCCTACTTGTAAAAATTACACAAGAGCTTATATTAGACACTTATTTAAAGCAAAAGAGATGTTAGCTATGAGGCTATGTGTGCTTCATAATTTATATTTTTATAATAAACTTATGGAAGACATACGATCTGCCATTGATGATGATTGTTTTGAAGAGTTTAAGGCGGAAAGACTTGCCGCGTGGAAAGAATAAATATAATTAATCTATAAAAAGAATAATTATTTTATTATAAATTAAAAAACATTACCGAAAGGAGGGGAATATAAATGGGACAATTAGGTTCTTTATTACCTTTAATATTAATGCTAGGGGTGTTTTATCTAGTAATTTTTATACCGGAAAGCAAAAGAAAGAAAAAGTATGCTGCTCTTTTAAAAAATTTAAAAGTAAATGATGAAGTAATGACTAAAGGCGGTATAATGGGAAAAATCATCAATATTCAAGATGATCATATTGTACTTGAAAGTGGTCCGGACAGAACTAGATTCAAATTAGCAAAAAGTGGAGTAGGCACAGTTGTAGTTGCAAACACTGCTGAAATAGTAGAGAAAAAATAGTGAAATAAGTAATAAACCCTCCTTTTTAATCATATTTAATACTATAGATTTCAACTAAAAAATATTTTTTAATTGAGATTTACTTAAAAAGGGGGGAGATTTACATGGAAAAGAAAATTAAATATTCTTGTGCTGGAGAAGGAGTGTTTAGAGCTGCAATTTTAACGTTAGTTGTACTTATAATTTACTCTGTGATAACAAGCTTTTTTTCGGCTAGCATGAAGGTGACATCTGTTTTTTATATTGTAATAACATTAGTTAGCGTGCTTTATGGGTCAATATATGCTGCTAAAAAAGCAGGAGAAAAAGGTTGGCTAATGGGTATAATGGTGGCGGCTACTTACATGTTAGTTTTATACCTGGTTAAAGTAGTTGGTGGTGGAAATGCTGCTATTGGAATAAGAGAAGTAACAAGAACAGCGTTAGCTTTGGGTATAGGTGCTTTTTCAGGAATGCTTGGAATAAATCTATAGAAATACTTTATTTAGCAAGAATATTATGATATAATTTATAAGGTAACTTTAGAAATGGAGGAATAAAAATGAAGCATATAAAAACTATAAATAAAGCAAGTGTTAAAGAGAGCTTAAAAAAGCCGGGATGTAAAGAATGTGCTAATTCATGTCAGTCAGCATGTAAAACATCTTGTACTGTAGCGAACTTGGCTTGTGAAAACTAATATGAACAATGTGGCAGTAACTCAGGGTTACTGCTTTAATTTAGTTAGGAGGAAAACAACTTGGCACTAATTCATAAATATATTAAAGATAATGAGAACTACGTAATAGATGTAAATTCTGGTTCAATACATGTGGTTGATGAAATAGTATATGACCTTTTGGACAATAATTCACTTAAAGGAAAAGAAGAGTTAAAAGAGATATTTAAAGATAAATACGATGATAAAGATATAGAGGAAGCCTACTTCGAAATTCAGGGTTTAATTCAAGGGGAACTTCTATACTCAAAAGACTTATACGAAGATATTGCAATGAATATTTCGAATACGGAGTCTTATATTAAGGCGTTATGCCTCAACGTAATACATGATTGTAATTTAAGGTGTAAATACTGCTTTGCTGATGAAGGTGAATACCATGGCGCTAGAAGCGTAATGCCAGCTAAAGTAGGTATGAAAGCAATAGATTTTGTTATAGAAAAATCTGGTCCTAGAAAAAACATAGAGGTGGATTTATTTGGTGGGGAGCCACTTATGGTTTTTGATACTATAAAAGAGATAGTAGAATATGCTAAAGTACAAGAAAAAATTCATAATAAATCTATAAGATTTACGATGACAACTAATGCAACATTACTTAATGACGAAATCATGGAATATATGGATGAAAATATGGGCAATATAGTACTTAGTATAGATGGTAGAAAATCTGTCAATGATAAGGTTAGAGTAAGAGCGGATGGAAGTGGTTCTTATGACAAAATACTTCCGAAAATAAAACAAATGGTTGACATGAGAGATAAGTCAAAAGCTTATTATGTAAGGGGAACATTTACAAGAGAAAATACTGACTTTTTCGAAGATATAAAGCATATGGCAGATTTAGGCTTTAAAGAAATATCTATAGAACCCGTTATACTTCCTACGGAACATGAACTATCACTTAGAGAAGAAGACTTGCCTATTATTTTTGAGCAATACGACAAATTATATAGTGATATGCTTCAAAGATATGAGGACGGAAATGAATTTAAGTTTTATCACTTCAACATAGATCTTAAAGGTGGACCTTGTGTTTATAAGAGAATTTCTGGATGTGGTGCGGGTCATGAATACATAGCTGTTACTCCAGATGGTGAAATATACCCTTGTCATCAATTTGTTGGTAACAAAGATTTTCTAATGGGAGATATATATAATGGAATGAATAGTGAAAAGTTAGAAAAGGAGTTTAAAGAGGCACATATTTACAACAAACCAACATGTAGAGATTGTTGGGCTAAATTTTATTGTAGTGGTGGATGCCAAGCAAATAACTTTAATTTCAACGGAGATATGCATGTGCCTTATGAAATTGGATGCAAGATGCAAATGAAAAGGATAGAATGTGCTATAGCATTAAAAGCAAAAACAATGAGTAATTAACTGTATTTACCTAATATTGACTAATTAAATCAATCAGAATATAATTGTATTCATGAATAGGAAACGGAGGGGGATAAAAATGAAAAAAGGAAAAAGCACTATACTGTTTTTAGTCAGTGTAATTGTTGTTGGAATATTGGCATTTTCGGGTTTCAACGGACTTGAAATAGGAGATTATAGGTTTAAACCATTTACTGAAACAATAACTAAAGGGTTAGATT
>NZ_JBNMNU010000191.1:0-7621 GCF_051278035.1 Clostridium sp. | reverse complement strand
ATGGTTGGATATGCTCTGGACAAACAATTTAATGGTAAGGGATATATGACCGAGGCAATTAAGTTGGTAGTACGATTTGCATTTAACGAATTATCATTGCATCGGATTGAAGCAGGTGTAATGCCTACTAATATTGGTTCAATAACAGTATTAGAAAAAGCAGGTTTTTGTAAAGAAGGTATAGCAAGGAAGAACGTAAAAATAAATGGAAAGTGGAAAGACCATCAGATGCTTGCAATTATATCCGATAAAAATTAAGAGAAAAAATTAATTTATTCTTACTAACATAGATAAGGATAAGAATACCAGATTTGGTGTTCTTATTTTTTTATTTTTATTAATATACTCAGTAGAATTATTTTTAGAGACTTCAGATCTAGGAGCATCATCATAAATATAAAATTCATTTCGAGGAAATTAGATATACTTTGATAAAGTAATAATTAACATTCCAGTTGAATTAAAGGATGGTAAAGTTTCATTCGTAAATAATGAGCATAATCTTGGTCGTCGTAAAAAAGGTAAGTTAGGAAAACATAGCGATAAAGAATTTTACAACTTTGACCTAATTCTATAGAAATGATAGCATATTAACTATATTTATACATTAATATAGTTCTATAATAGTGAATATTTTCATTTTTAAATACCATATTATTCAGTTTTTTAAGACCATTGTTCGTATTTTCAATTTCAATAGTTACATTATGGATTGATTATTAGGAGTAGAACCAAAATTTCTTAATTGTAGAATAGTGAGTCGTTGTATAAAATGGTATAATTTACTGGAGAGTTGTTTGGAAGTCGTATTTTATTCTAAATTTGGATGTGGTGATCATATGTATAAAAATGTAAAAGTGATACTCGTTGGTGGAAGCCCGATGAGCGGAAAAACAACATTAGCTACTAAAATAGCTTCAAAGTATTTTCATAATTGTATTTCTACTGATGATATTGGACAAGTAATTCAAACCGTAATTGATGTTGATCCAATGAAAGGACATGATTATCGTGAATATTATATTAGAAAATCTATTGATGGACTTCTTAAGGATATAGAAGATTATCATGAGAGAATGTGGCCTTCAATAAAACGTTTAATTGATATACATAGTACTTGGTCTAATCCAATTATTATTGAGGGATGGGCATTATACCCTCGATTAGTGAAAGAGTTAGGTGATAAGAATATAAAGAAAATATGGCTAGTTTGTGATGATAAAGTTTTAGAAAAAAGGTTGCTTGAAGCTAAAGAATTTTACATGGGAGCGACAGATAAAGATTTGATGATTCAAAATTACTTGAAGAGAAGTATATGGCATAATCATAAGATTTTTAAAGAGATTAAAGAATTTAACGAAGACCACATAAGAATATCTGTAGATTTAACGGAAGAAGAATTATTTAAGAGAGCTATAGAGGTGTTAGAAAGATAAAATGGTACAAGTATGAAAAGGAGATTATACATTATGAAAATACTATTTGTTGAGGATGATAGAATAATTGCATCAGGGCTTTGCTACTCGTTAACTCAGGAGGGGTATTTTGTTACCCACTGCTTGAATGTGGAGTCAGCAAAAGCTATGATACATAAAAATAGCTTTAATCTTGCAATACTTGATCTATCCCTTCCAGATGGGAGTGGCTACGATGTTTGTAAAATAATTAGAGCAAAAGAAGATATACCGGTGATATTTCTAACGGCAATAGATGATGAGGTTAATGTGGTTATGGGTCTTGATATGGGAGCCGATGACTATATAACAAAGCCCTTTCGCATTAGAGAGCTTCTTTCTCGAATTAAATCTGTACTTCGCAGATATGACAAGACAGCCTGTGCAAAAACGCTGTTTAACTTTGGTTGTATAAAAATAGACACGAATCAGGCAAAGGTGTATAAAGGAGAGCAAGAAATTATATTAACCTCTCTTGAGTACAGGTTGCTTCTAATCTTTGCGAATAACCAGGGACAAGTTCTTAGCCGTAATCAACTTTTAGAAGGCTTATGGGATTTTGCAGGTGATTTTGTAAATGACAATACCTTAACAGTATATATTAAACGTTTGCGTGAAAAGATTGAGGATAACAACCAAGAACCAAAAATCATAATAACAGTTCGCGGAATTGGATATAAGGTAGGAGATTAATATGCTACGAAACAAAGAAATAAAGATATATATAATTCTTTTGTATACGATTTTAATAATAGGGTCTGTTGCATGTTTTTTTGTAAATGTCACTTCCGGTATTATAACACTTTCAGCTTTGATTTTAATGGTTGTTATCTCCATTCTTTTTACTAAATGGAGATACAAGCAATTAGAGGAACTTTCGGAATATCTAAGGCGCATTGCAAGTGGGCAATATTCCCTTGATATTAGAGATAATGACGAGGGTGAGCTTAGCATACTCAAAAGTGAAATATATAAAGTAACCGTGACACTATATGAGCAAGCAGAACTGTTAAAGAAAGACAAGATTTTACTTGCGGATTCAATTTCTGATATTTCACATCAGCTTAAAACTCCAATAACCTCAATGTTTGTTATGACGGACCTGATATGCGATGAAAGCCTACCAAAGGATAAACGTCAGGAATTTTCGCAAAACATCCGTTCACAACTTGAAAGACTTAAGTGGCTTGTTGCGTCACTGTTAAAAATATCTAAAATTGATGCAGGTACAATTGAGTTAAAAAAAGAGAATGTGAATATAGAAAAGCTTATCAGTAGAGCTACCCAACATCTCTTAATTCCTATGGAAATCAAAGAGCAAACCCTTGAGATTAGCGGAGATGATCACACTGAGTTTATTGGTGATTTTAATTGGTCAGCAGAAGCTGCTACAAATATAATAAAAAATTGTATTGAACATACACCCTCAGGTGGGAATATAGGTATTACTTTTTGTGAAACTCCAATATATACAATTATAAAAATATTCGATAACGGTGAAGGTATCCATAAGGAAGATTTACCACATATATTCAATCGGTTTTATAAAGGCATCAATGCTCACAATGACAGTATAGGTATCGGACTTGCCATGTCAAAAATCATTTTTCAAAAACAGGGCGGTACCATTGAAGTTAATAGCGAAAAAGACAAAGGCACTGAATTTACTATAAAGATTTACAAAAGCGTTGTGTGACAAAATCGTCACTTAAATTGTCACCGCACAGTCATATTAGGCAGATATACTAAGTTCATAGACTAATAGAGGAGTGAGCAAAAATGGAAATATTGAGAGTAGAGAATCTGTCTAAAATATATGGCACGGGTGAATCAGCTGTAAAGGCTCTAGATAATGTATCGTTTTCAGTGAATAAAGGTGAATTTGTTGCAATTATTGGGCCATCGGGATCAGGTAAATCAACACTTTTGCATATGTTGGGTGGTGTAGACACCCCAACTACTGGGAAGGTTTTTGTAGAGAATACTGACATTTACAAACTGGATGAAACAAAGCTTGCTATATTCAGACGCAGGCAAATAGGTCTCATTTATCAATTTTATAATTTAATACCAGTTTTGAATGTGGAGGAAAACATTACCCTGCCTCTACTACTTGATGGGCAAAAAATAAAAGAAGGACAACTGGATGAGATAATTAGCACGTTAGGTCTTGCGAATAGGCTAAAACACCTTCCTAATCAACTTTCAGGTGGACAACAGCAACGTGTATCCATAGGTAGGGCATTAATTAATAACCCAGCACTCGTACTTGCAGATGAGCCCACAGGTAACCTTGATAGTAAAAATAGTGCAGAGATAATAGAGCTCCTAAAGCTGTCAAACAAGAAGTACCATCAGACATTAATAATAATCACTCATGATGAACGCATTGCTTTGCAGGCGGACAGACTAATCTCCATTGAAGACGGTCATATTTCTAAGGATGAGGTGATTCGAAGATGAATATTATAAGTTCTTTAACCCTTCGTCATATGAAATTAAATAAAAAACGTACTATTTTCACCATTATTGGGGTTGTATTGTCAGTTGCATTGATAACAGCGGTGCCTACTTCTGTTATCTCTTTTATTAATATGATGCAAAGAAATGAGATAGCTAGCACAGGAAACTTTCATGTACTTTATAAGAATATGCAAAGGCAAAACATCAGTAAAGTGATGAGTGATAAAAACACTTCTACAGCAGCGCTCAGTCAAGATATAGGGTATGCAAAACTTAAAGGTTCTAAAAACGAGAACAAGCCCTATCTTTTTATTAAATCATACGATGAACAGGGTTTCAAAGACTTCAATTTGAATTTAGTAGGAGGACATTTCCCTAAAAAATCAAATGAAATCCTTATATCTTCCCATATTGCAGAAAACGGTGGTGTGATATATAAGGTTGGTGATGTTCTAAAATTGGATATTGGGCAGCGTTATAAAGATGGAAATAATGTAGCCATTGGTCAGTATTACGGCTTTGAAAAGAAGAGTGCGGATAACAAAGGTGAGAAACTTATTACAAAGGTAACAAAAGAATATACTATAACAGGAATTATTAGCAGGCCAGGTTTTGAACCCTACTCGTCGCCAGGTTATACAGTGATATCTTATCTTGATAAAAAGGAACTCACCCCTAATGAGACTGTTAATATTTCAGTAGCTTGGAAACATGTGAGTAAAAAAGTAAATGAACAAGCAAATAAGCTTTCAAAAGTCATAGGAGTTACTAGTAATGACGTAATCTATAATAGTAATCTTTTGCGCTACTTTGGAATTGTTAGTGGTGATACTTTATTAACACTTTACGCACTTGCAGTTATAATGACAACTATTATCGTTATAGGATCTGCAGCACTTATATGTAATTCCTTCGCAATTTCAATCTCAGAGCGGAGTCGCCATCTGGGTATGCTGGCGAGCGTTGGAGCCACAAAAAAGCAAAAAAAGAACTCTGTATTCTTTGAAGGTTTTGTTGTAGGTATGATTGGTATACCTATAGGTATATTACTGGGTACACTAGGAATAGGAATAACCTTTATCCTCGTGCAACCGCTATTAGGAAGTATACTTAGCACAGGGGTTAAGCTAAAGCTTATGACTTCGCCTCTTGTAATTTTAGTTGCTATATTACTCTCAATGATTACTATTTTTATATCCTCTTATATACCAGCGAAACGTGCATCTAAGATATCACCTATTGATGGTATACGACAATCACGAGATATAAAGCTCACAGATAAGATCGTAAAAACATCTAAACTAACGCGGCGTATATTTGGATTTGAAGGGGAACTTGGACTTAAGAACTTAAAACGCAATAATCGAAGATATAGAGCTACCATAATTTCCTTGGTGATTAGTATTGTCTTATTTTTATCTGTTTCATCACTGTCCCTACTTTCTCAAAAGTCAGCTAAAACCATAGTGAATACTGTTCCTTATGATGTTTCATTGTATGTTTCATCCGCCGCTACAGCTAAGGAAAAAAGGGATTTTTATAATTCCATATCAAAGATAAAGTATGCTGATGAAAGTGTTATAGAACAAACGGCGTCATCTCGATTAAATGCTAAAAGCAGTTTGATTTCAGATGAAATTAAAGCACTTTATAAGCCCGATAATAATAGTGATGATACATATCAAATGAACTTTGTAATAAAATCTATTGACGATGATTCGCTTAAAAGATATGCAACCCAAACGGAAATGGATTTTAATAGATTAAAAGATGTAGCAAATCCTCGTGGAATACTTATTAATATGGTAACTATTAAAGCCCATAATAAATACGAACGCATGAAACAATTTAACATTGCGGAAGGGGAAAAGTTGAAACTCACTCACGTAATAAATAATGAGCCTACTAAGTATAGTACTTTGCTCGAGATAGCGGCACTTGCAAATAAGGCACCCCTTGGTTATCCTATGTTAAATAACCCAACCCAACCTTTACTTATAGTATCAGAGGAGGTATATGCTAGCATACACTCTAAGCTACCCAAAACATCCGAGATAGGATTTGCTCGTATGTATTTTAAAAGTTCTAATCCTACGAAGCTTATAGAAAACATTAAAGAATATCAAAATAAGACCTCAATTGGAAGCGTATATATTTATGATGTTGCAAGTATGAATAAACGAGAGAGACAACTCATGACCTTTATATATGTATTCTTTTATGGCTTTATAGCAATTATTACTTCTATTTGCATAGCTAACATTTTTAATACAATATCAACTAGTATAACCTTGCGAAGACAGGAATTTGCAATGTTCAAATCCGTTGGAATGACACCAAAAAGTTTCAATAAAATGATCAATTACGAGAGCTTGTTCTATGGCATTAAATCCTTACTCTATGGACTTCCCATTAGTTTTGGAATAATGTATTTGATTTACAGAGTTTTAAACGACTCGTCTGGTGTTGAATTTGCTATTCCATGGGGTAGTGTTATTGTTACTGTAACTTCTGTATTTGCAATTGTAAGTTCAACAATGCTATATTCAAGTTCAAAAATCAGGAAAGAGAATATTATTGATGCATTGAAAACAGAAAACATATAATGCCAAAAGAACCATCTGAGCTCCAGATGGTTCTTTTGATTCAAAATAATATCTTATTAGGTTGTATGCTTTTTATCCTAGTTAAGGGTGTTTTTAATTCCGTTAGTGTGATTTAGAGAAATGTTGGCGAGACCCCTTGTAAGTGGATATTATATAAGATAAAAACATTTATAAGACAAAAGAGTCAACTACGCTCTTTTATTTTGCTTATTATTTTTTGTAATCTCATTAGCTTGTTCATTAGCTTGTTCATTACTTAGCACTTTTGTAAGACCACCGGTCGCTGATTCAATATTTAATTGAAAATTAGCATCAGATTTTTTTGTTTCTTTTAACTTATTTTTATTCATAATTAGTTTCCTCCAATTTTACTGTATTTACTCAGTGTTTAGTCCAAACAAGAGCTCTTAAAACACAACATTTTTAATATTATAACCATCGTAACTTTTATTTATACTATTTACTAATTTTAGGATTTGAATTATATTGCCGTTTCTGTCCCATTACTACACAATCCCTCTTAATTTATATTGTGTACTACATTAAGTAGTACACGTAGTACAGATGGTATGAATACATAAATATTTAATTATTGAGAGAAGGTGAATCCTTGATAAATATTGATAGCAGAAGCAGTAAACCTATTTATGAGCAGATTATTGAGAGAATAAAGGAGAATATAATAAAAGGAATATTAAGGCCAGGAGATAAGTTGCCGTCTGTACGTGAACTTGCCGCGGCTATAACTATTAACCCTAATACTATAAGCAAAGCATATAATGAGCTGGAGCGAATGAAGGCAATTGAAGTTATAAGAGGAAAAGGAACGTTTGTGGTAGAAAATTTTAAACCTATTATGGATGAAGAAAAGATGAAAGCAATTAAAGAACATATGAAGGAAATAATTATAGAAGCACATTATATAGGAGTTGATAAGGATAAGTTAATTAATATAATGAATGCATAAAGCCGGATATTCTAATACTTGACGAGCCTACATCGGGTCTTGATCCAGTAATTAAAAAAGAAATAATGTCCATTATTGTAGATGAAGTCGCATCAAGAGATGTAACTGTATTTATATCATCACACCATTTG
>NZ_JBNMNU010000190.1:0-7712 GCF_051278035.1 Clostridium sp. | reverse complement strand
AAAATCTTCTAGGGTATAAGCACTATCCAGATGATATAGTAGAAAAATTTATAGAAAAGGCTGTAGAAAATGGTATAGATATTATTCGTGTATTTGATGCTCTAAATGATGTAAGAAATTTAGAAACATCAATTAATGCTATTAAAAAAGCTGGAGCTCACTGCCAGTGTGCTATTTCCTACACAACAAGTAAAGTACATACCATAGAATACTATATTAGTTTAATGAAAGAAATGGAGAATACAGGGGCAGATTCAATATGCATAAAAGACATGGCAGGTATATTAACCCCAGATGCAGCTTATGAATTAATTAGTAGAGTAAAAAAAGAAATAAAAATACCTATAGAACTTCACAGTCACTGTACTAGTGGAATTGCATCTATGACGTACATGAAGGCAGTAGAAGCAGGCGTGGATATTATTGATACTGCTATATCACCCTTTTCAGAAGGGACGTCTCAGCCATGTACAGAATCTATGGCTGTAGTTTTTAAAGATGGGGAAAGAAATCCTGGACTCGACTTAGAAGCTTTAAGTGAAGTAGCCGCGTACTTTAAACCCATAAGACAAAAATACTTAGACAATGGAATATTAAATCCAAAAGTAATGGAGACAGAACCAAAAACATTAATATATCAAGTACCAGGTGGAATGCTTTCAAATCTTTTATCACAATTAGAAAAACAAAATGCAGGGGATAAATATGAAGAAGTGCTAAAAGAAATTCCTAAAGTACGTGAAGACTTAGGATTTCCTCCGCTAGTTACTCCCTTAAGTCAAATGGTTGGTACACAAGCGGTATTTAATATTTTAGTAGGTGAGCGGTATAAAATAATACCAAAAGAAATAAAAGAATATGTAAGAGGACTTTATGGCAAATCACCAGTACCTATAAGTGAAGATATAATAAAAAAAATTATAGGAAATGAAGAAGTAGTGGTGGTAAGACCCGCAGATTTACTAAAGCCAGGATTTGAAAAAGCAAAAGAGGAAATTGGAGATCTAGCAAAGAGTGATGAGGACGTGCTAAGCTACGCGCTATTTGAACAAGTAGCTAAGAAATTCTTAGAAGAAAAAAACATGGATTATAATTATATTGACGTATCATTTTAAATAATACGCTAGTAAAGGGGTGTGAAAATGTTAGGTAATGAAGTTTCGATGACCGAGGCGCTTAATGTCTCAATAGGATCTATAATTTTAGTTTTTTCTCTTTTATTCCTTCTTTCATTGATACTAGGAACATTCAAGTATATTTTCAAAGAGAAGAAGGTCGAAGTTATTGAAGAGGTAAATAGCATTCAAGAAATAGAAACATGTAGAAATGAAATCGAAATAACAAGCCTAGAAGAAGAGGATGATATAGTGGCTTGTTTAGCAGCAACTATAGTTGCTAGTTCTGGTAACAAAAATTCTAGAATTCATGTAAGAAGTGTAAAGAGGATAACTTAGAATAGAAAAATTTTAGAGAAGGGAGGAAGAGATTATGGAAAAATATAAAATTAGTTTAAACGGGAAAGTTTATGAAGTAGAAGTAGAAAAATTAGAAATTGGAGCAGAGGTGCCAGTAAAAGAAGAAAAAACTCAAGCAAATAACACACCTAAGGTAGCAGAGGCGACGCCAACAGGTAGTGAAGACGTAACAGCACCTATCCCAGGTGGAATTTGGGAAGTTAAAGTAAAAGTTGGAGACATAGTTAAAGCTGGACAGGTATTAGTAGTTATAGAGGCTATGAAACTCGAAAATGAAATAGTATCACCAAAAGATGGGAAAATAACAGCTATAAATGTGACAAAGGGTGATACAGTGGCTTTAGGAGATAAATTAGTTTCTCTACAGTAGTTTAAATGATAAATTAATTTATCCATAATAGAAAGGAGGCAGGTTAAATGACAGAGATGCTTCAAAGCATTATACAGGGTTCTGGTTTTTTAGCGTTAACCTATAAGCATGTGATAATGATAGTAATAGCTTGTATATTTATATATTTAGCTATCGAAAAAAAATATGAACCATACTTATTAATACCAATAGCATTTGGTATGCTCATTGTAAATTTGCCATTGGCAAACCTTATGGATGATGGCGGGCTTCTTCATTATTTATATCAAGGAGTAAATTTAGGGATATATCCACCATTAATATTTTTATGTGTTGGTGCAGGTACGGACTTTGGTCCACTTATTGCAAATCCTAAAAGTCTACTACTTGGAGCGGCAGCTCAAATTGGAATTTTCTTTGCATTTATAGGAGCTATACTACTTGGATTTATGGGACCGGAAGCAGCTTCTATAGCAATTATAGGTGGAGCAGATGGACCAACAGCTATTTTTTTAACGGATAAATTAGCACCTCACCTTTTAGGTTCTGTAGCTGTAGTAGCTTACTCATACATGGCATTAGTTCCAGTTATACAACCACCAATAATTAGACTTTTAACTACAAAAGCAGAACGAGAAATCAAAATGGAACAATTACGACCGGTATCAAAGATTGAGAAAGTAGTATTTCCAATAATTGTTACTATTTTAGTTGTATTATTGTTACCCTCAGCAGCACCATTAATTTGTATGTTGATGTTTGGAAATTTAATAAAAGAATCAGGAGTAGTACCAAATTTAGTTGTTACAGCAAGCAATTCCCTTTTGTATATATTAACTATTTTCTTAGGACTCACTGTAGGTGCGAAAGCTAGTGCAGACGTATTTTTAACAATAGGAACTATGAAAATATTGGTACTTGGACTTATGGCATTTGCTATAGGAACATCAAGTGGAGTACTGTTTGGTAAGTTAATGTGTAAATTAACTAATGGAAAAATTAATCCAATGATTGGAGCAGCGGGAGTTTCTGCAGTTCCAATGGCAGCAAGAGTTGTTCAAAAGGAAGGACAAAGGGCAAATCCTTCAAATTTCTTATTGATGCATGCTATGGGGCCAAATGTGGCAGGAGTAATTGGTTCAGCGGTTGCTGCAGGATTATTGCTTAATTTGTTTGGTCATTAAAACTGTCTTTTAAATTTTAAAAGCAATAGTAACAGAGATATAGTATTTATTGGGATATAATTAAAAGATGTTCTTAAGCTTAAATTATATATACATAAAAGGTTAGCAGAATAGTTACTGCTAACCTTTTATGTATTTCAGAAGAAAGCTGTTAATAATGCAGTTTCAAAGAAGATGAAAAGCTGCGCATATGATGATTTAAGGGTTAATCTATGTAAATTTATGATATAATACTAAATAGGCTAAAATAGGCTAAAATAGAATTAAGTACATATGATGTAAGGAGGATTTATTTTTGTGAAAAATAGATTTATCAAGAATAAAAATGAAAATTTAAATAAATATATAGCAATACTTTTTTCAATTGTAATTTTATTGTGTCTTATATTTTTCCTAATATGGTCAAACTATAAAAATTTTAGAGATTCTATAATTCAGAATGAACAAGAAAATTTATTAACTATTGCAGAAATGACTGGACGAAGTTTGGAAACTTCTATGAATGAACAAAGATTAAATATAGAAATTATAGCTCAGAATTATGCATTTCAAGAAAAATTTAATGCTTTATTGAAAAGTGAAAATCTTGATTTTCATATGGATATTCTAGAGGTATACTATAAAACACAACAAGAGATGGTTCAATCAGTAGAACTATTAGATAAAGATGGTGTAATCTTAGAAAAAGAACCTTTAATAATTGATGACAAAGAGAGTATAGGTAACAATATTTCTAATATTGAAGGTGTAAGGGAGGTAATAAAAGACCATAAAGTTGTTGTAGGTAAAATAGAGTTTGAAAAAGAATTTGGGCCTATTATATGTTTGCTCCAACCTGTTTTTTATAAAAATGAATTTATAGGAATTATAAGAAGTAAGCTAAGTTTAAATATTTTGTATAAAAAAATTGTTCAACCTATAAAAGTTGGAGCTAAGGGATATGCTTCTGTAAAAGATCAAAATGGAGTACTTTTAATGCATCCTAAGAGTGAAGATATAGGTGAAAATGTTATGGATGCAAGACAAGGTCAATTTCCTGAATATGATTGGTCAGAACTGGACAAAATTGTTCAAGAACAAAAAAAAGGAGGGAAAGGTGTAAATATATATTACTCTATATGGCCAGGAGATAAAGATTTTAAAAGGATAAAAAAAATCAGTGCATTTGCACCTACTTATATAGGAGATGAGTTTTGGATAGTAACAGTTACCATGGACTATAAAGATGTTGTAAGCATTATTAAAAATAATTTATATAATATACTTTTATTAGCTGGACTTATTATATTAATTTTCATATTAGTAATAAGATATGTTTATAAAACCAAGGAAAATCAAAGTAGACTAGAAGTTGAGGCTAAATACGTAAGTGAAGTTGAAACTCTAAATGTTGAGTTAAAAGAAGACATAGAAGAAAGAAAATTACTCCAAGTTGAGCTGATTAGAAATAAAGAAAAATATGAAGTATTATTTAGCAGTGGCAGCGATTGTATTTTTGTTTTAAATATAAACGATAATTTTTTCAGCAATTTTCTTGAGGTTAATGATAAGGCATGTGCGGTACTTGGTTACACTAAGGAAGAAATATGCAATATGCAGTATTATCAGATAATTATAGGACTAAATAACGAGAAAATAGAAGAAATTAAAAAAGCACTAAGTATAAAGGAAACAGTATTGTTTGAGGCTATTCTTAAAGCAAAGGATGGTAAAACTCTAACAGTAGAGATAAACACACGGTTGTTTAAACTTCAAAATCAACAAAAATTAGTACTGATTTCTAGAGATATTACCAATAGAAAAATTGAAGAAGAAACTTTAATTAGAAGTGAAGAGAGGTTTAGAAGCATAATAAATAAAGTAGCGTCTCAGATTTCTCTTGATGGCGAATATAAAGAGTTTTTTGAATCAATTTATAAGAGTGAAATTGATATAGAAGAAAATGATAATCAAAAGATGATTATCAAGTTAGAAAAGATAAACATGAAACTGGAAAAGATGTTTAAAAAAGAAATGGATGAGAATAAAAGAAAAGAAGCATTAATGATTTATCAATCAAAATTTGTGGCTATGGGTGAAATGATTGGTAATATTGCTCACCAATGGAGGCAACCCTTAAGTATATTAGGGCTTATTATAACAAATATAGAAGATATGCATAAGTATGACGATTTAGATAAAGAAGCATTAGAAAGTTTAATAGGTAAAGCAAGAAAACTTATTGATAAAATGTCTCAAACAATAGATGATTTTAGATACTTTTTTAAACCTAAAATGGATAAAGAAAGTTTTTCTTTATATGATAGTATTTTTACAACTATAGATTTAATCGAAGAAAATTTTAAGTTTTATAAAATACAATGTAATATAAAACACATAGATAATCTTATGGCATATGGATATTCAAATCAATATTCTCAAGTGATTTTCAACATAGTAAATAATGCTATTGATGCATTATCAGAATCTAATACTGCAAATAAACAAATTGACATAGAAATAAGTAGCGATGGTTTATATAATACAGTTGAAATAAAAGATAATGCTGGGGGTATAGATGAGCTTATAGCTAAAAAAATATTTGAACCGTATTTTACATCAAAAAGCAATAAGCAGGGGACAGGTCTTGGTTTATATATGTCAAAAATGATTATTGAAAAGAATTTTAATGGTAGTATAAAATTTTATAATGTGGATGGGGGAGCTTGTTTTAGTATTTCTATTCCCGTTAAGGAGGCATAACATGATTATTAAACAGGAAGAAAATTTACTTTCAAATTTAAAAGTCCTATATGTGGAAGATGAAGAATTCCATAGAGAACAACTAGGAATATTTTTAAAAAGAAGGGTTGGTAAATTATATCTAGCAGAGAATGGAGAAGATGGATTAAATAAGTTCAAGGAATTTAATCCTGATATTGTTATTACTGATCTTAAGATGCCAGAAATGGATGGAATAGAAATGGCAAGGAATATAAGAGATATTGATAAAAACTGTGCGATTATTATTACTTCTGCTTTTTCTGATGTTGAGACAATACTTCAGGTGGTGAATGTGGGAATAGATAATTATGTTATTAAGCCTATAAAAAACGATGAACTTATGGAAGCACTGATTAAGGCGGCCGTTAAAATATTTAAACAAAGACAAGATGAAACTATTATAAATGATAATACCGTTCTTAGCAAAACATTAAAAACTGAAGTGGAAAGTAAAATAAAAAATTTATTGGCCAGATTTATTAAGACTAATACTGGAAAAGGTCCTAAAGATATAGATGTATTTATTAGCGGTGATATTATAGAGATTAAAGCGTTGGATACACTTACTTTATTCGAAAAAAAACTATTGGAAAATAGTAAAAATTATTCGATGATAAATTATAATAGGCAAGCATTTTATATGGATAGAAAAGAGGAAATTGAAGAAATCATTAGAGAAGCTTTAATGTCAGATTTAATATTAAAAGAGGTAATTATTGATTCAAGTAAAAATGTAGATATGATGATAATTAGTATAAAATAAATTTTGAAACAAAGGTTTCACTATGTCGTATGCAAAAAACATAAAAGGTATAGCAAAATTTTGCTATACCTTTTATGTTAAATAAATATTAAATAGCACACATTTATAAGGCTACCTTTTTATGGTATAATTAATAAAAGTATGTTTAAGGGGCTAAGCCATGAAAAGTTATCGTAAATTTAATTTTCTAGTTACTATATTAATAGCTTTGATCCTTACAGGAACAATAGGATATAAAATTTTATTACACGTTAGCATTGTAGATGCATTGTATATGACGGTTATAACCATATCAACAGTAGGATATGCGGAAGTTGCAACTATGAATACGAATGCTAAGATTTTCTCGATATTTATTATTTTATTTAGTTTGAGTACTGTAGGGTATTTATTTACAAGTGTAGTATCTTCATTTCTAGAAGGAGATTTAAAAGATGCTTGGAGGAGGAGACGTATGGAATCTCAGATAACAAAGTTAGAAGATCATTATATAATATGTGGCGCAGGAGAAACATCACAAAATGCCATAGAGCAATTCAAAAGAAGTAATGTGCCCTTTATTGTGATAGACAATGAGGAAGAAAAGATAAATGAATTAATAAGAGATAAAATCCATGCTATTCATGGAGATCCCACGGAGGAAGATGTATTATATAAGGCAAGAATAAAGTATGCAAAGGGTCTTATATCTTGTTTACCAAAGGATTCTGAAAATGTATATACAGTTTTAACCGCAAGAGAAATGAATAGTGATTTATATATTGTGTCTAGAGCTATAAATAAAAATGCAGAGGGGAGACTAAAAAAAGCAGGCGCAAACAATACAATTTCTCCAAATGAAATAGGAGGGACTAGAATGGCAGCATTAATGCTTAGACCTACTGTTATAGCATTTTTAGATATAATTACCCACGCTGGAGATGTAGTTTTGGACTTAGAAGATGTTGTGATTTGTGATAAATCCAATATGTTAAATAAGAGTCTTCTTGAAATAAAAATACCTGAAAAAACTGGCCTAATAGTTCTAGCAATTAAAAAATATAATAGTGATAAGTTAGTTTTTAATCCAAGTTCTGATGAAATGGTGAAATTAGGCGATACTATGGTGGTTCTAGGAACAGAAGATCAGGTAAATCAACTTAGAAGGATTGCTAATGATATAGGACAAAGACACTTAA
>NZ_JBNMNU010000189.1:0-7822 GCF_051278035.1 Clostridium sp. | reverse complement strand
TAATCTACCCTTAAAAGATAATAAGCTTTCTTCATCTCTCCCACCAGTTATTCCTTGAAATGTTATTTGTGAAGCTTCTATAAAATCAATTGTTGTCGCTACAGTTATATTATCAGTAAATGTTTTATTTACTTGTGATGACGCATTTACACTTTGGATATCAATTTTGGCTCCAAAATAGGAACCCACAAAATCGCCAGTTGCAATCTGATCTACCCCAGCACTAGGATATTTTATAGTATCTTTATCTACAATTTGTATTTCTTGCAACCCATTAAAATCGACCTCAATAGCCCCAGAAATAGTTAGATTAAAATTAGTAGGTAGGTTGTGATCGGGTATTGTGACAATTGCAAAATTAGAAAATCTTTGAATGGAGTCAATAAAAAAAGATTGGTTTTGGCAAGTTCTAGTTACTAAACTTGTGTAAGTTTCGTTGTCGCTAGTTAAAAATAAAGATCCTGCAGGAACATCTACACTGGCACTGGCAGATAAGATTATTTGCCCTTTAGATACTTCTGCTTGCTTTAATTCAATTTGATTTCTAGTTCTATCAAATGCAATAGCTTTTAAAAATGAAAGTTGAGTTGCCGATTGAGAAAATGATTCAGATATAGCATCTTGAAAAGTTGTATATATATCGCCAACCATATCGGTACTAGCTTTAGTCATAGCGAAAGGGAAAGGATCTTTTTCTATTTCTAATAATCCTTTGGTGTAGCTAAATATGCTAGACTTAAACTTATTATAAATATCTGATAAGGTTGGTATTCTATTTGCCATAACTTATATATTAATTATAATTTTTTTATCGTTAGGTCCTATTGAGACTTTAAAAAGTAAGGTATTTTTTTCTAATTTAATAATTTCGTTTAAAACTATTCTTTTTTCTATTAATTTATTTTTATAATCTTTATCGCATGATTTATTAAAATCTGCCATCAACCTATCCATTGCAGTAAATGTAATGTCTCCTTCCAGATAATAAAGCCAAGCTGACGAATATAATTCTCTTCCAGCTAAAGCCGATCCTGAAAATCCTCTTCTCGATGTAGGAATTATGCTTAATCCTTTTTCTGACCTACCAAAGCAATACAAATTGTGTTTTAGAAAAGATATTTCAGGCTCTTCTTTCACCATCTTGCCATTCTCATATTCTAGTTCGAATTGATTACTTTTTTTGTTTTGCACTAAAGCTATGGTTTGCATTACTGTCCACTTGAATTTATTAAGCCACTAGTTAGATTAACTGCACCGCCTATAACTGCAATTTCCTTTCCGTTTATTGAAATTTTGTCTCCAACAAATGACAGTATTATATTGTCATTTATTGTAATGGTATTAGTTACATTAATATCAATTGAATTGCAAGAAATATTAAGCTTGTCACAGTCTAAAGTAATATCCTTTGATTTCATTTTCAAGTTACCGCCTCTAAATAGGAAATAATTATCTTTTCTACCTGCAAATAAGTCACCATCAATTAAACTATATTCTTTAATTAAATCTTCTGCACTATCAACAAAGAAACCATATCTATTAGCTTGCATTTGGTGTACTATTGCTCTTGATGAGCTATTTATAGAAATAAATCCATCATTAAATATCATTTTAGCATCTATATCTACATCTTTACCCCCTATCTTCCAAGAGGCGAAATTGATTGAAACTATACCATTAATTATTAATTTTTTGACTTTTCTTAAAACACTTATCATTTTTTCATTAAAGATTTTTTTTGTTTGATACTCGCATTATTCTCAAAAGCTTCTTGGGTTGTTACAACTAGGGTTATGTTAGAGCCGTTTTTCGCATCTATAGTAAAGTTAGCGCTTAAAAGAGTCATGACTTCTTGTATTCCATATTTTTCATCTTGAACAAAAATAGGTTGATTTGGTATAAAAAAATTATCATCTAAGTCAGTGAATATGTTAGGGATAGTATAAACGAAGGAATTTGTCATTGCAGTTACTCCAGCAAAGTAAAAATCTTGAGCATCAACTATTTCTTTAAGTGTTGCATTCACACTTAAATGCCTCACCGTTTGGATGTGGGGTATTCCTTTATTATAATTAACTATTATGGATGAATTTTCGTCTGCTATTTTTCCTTCACCCGAACCTCCAGAGTTTAGAATTATCTTTTTAAATGGATTAGGTTTTCCCATGGCACCGCTGTTTTTTCTGAAATTAGAATAATTTTGCCCTCTTTCGTTTCTATAAATGGAAAATCTTACCTCTGATGTTTGAAAAGTTTCCTGATTAAAATAAGGGTTCGCTCTCTCGAAAGATAATGTATCGTAACCATTTGATATTAAAAATAAATTTGATAGTTGACAAGCCTCACCCAAAACATCAAAAGCTCTTTTTTCTACTATATCACTTCTAGTAAATGTTTTTAGATCTTTATCTACAACATCGCTTCCAGATTTAATAAGGTCAGAAGCCGACACTATTTTTCTTCTGTATTTACTTAAATATTTTGGCGAATCAAACTCTAACTCACTTAATATACTTGATGTGAATGTCCTTAAAGTTCCTATAGGTTTGGCGATAACAATATCACTTTCCTTAAGGCCTATAAATCTATCTAACACTACAAAATCAACTACTACTGATTCTTCTGCATTTTCGGAATAGCCTAGGCTGTCTTCGCTTATATAGTTTTCTATATATAATTTGTCATTGATGAATACGGAGCAAAGCATAACCTTATTAAAGTTTAATTCTAAAAGAAAATCCTTAAGTTCATTTTGAAAAGACACCCCTCTTAATGAGCAGTTTTTTAAGCAAATATTTCTTTCTATGAATATGCCTCCATTTATTGAGGTAAACTTAAAATATTCTTTTCCGTTAAACTCTACTTTTATTTTATTCATTTCTAATAACTAATATATCACCCTTAACTCTCAAACCTATAATTCCATTTAATTTCTTAGTTTCGCTGAGAAAATCATAATTACCATTGACTGAATAGACAATATCACCTAAAGACGATTGTTCTTGGGAGTTTACTAATAAAACTTTTAATGCGTTATTATATGTTTCTTTAAAAACAGAGAAGAAATTATTTCTCGCCAAGTCTAATTCTAATTTTAAATCACTAGATATTTCAAAAGAAATTATATATTGGTAAATAAATTCAGTTTGTTCTCTAATATTATCTAAATCTAATGTATTCCACTCACTAATTTCATTAACGTTTTCATAAATATTAATTAAAATAGATACGAGTAATAATATTATTGTAGTTTCCTTATTTTTATCTTCTATAGAGGTTAGAAAATATTCTGCTCCACTATAAGGAGAGTCAAAAACTGAAATGTCTTTATTATCTTGAGATAAATCAGTTTTTATTATAGCTACAGCCATAGATATCAAAAATGTAGTATTATATTTGAGAGTAGGATTTCTGTTTCCTAAATCAAATAAATCATTTATTTGATCGCCAACGAACACTAGTGATTGCACTAATTGGGTTACATCGTTTGGAACTTTCTTTACCGCATTTACCGCATTTTGCAATGATCTAATTACTCCAGAAAAGCCACCAACTACCTGTGAAGATGAAGCGTTGATTGAGCTAATTGGGTTTATAATTATGGAACTCGCTGCAGCTATACCTTGTGATTTTCTATTTATAGTTGCAGAAAAAGCCGCTATTATATTAGTAATTACCCCTATTTTTTGATTAGTATTTGAAACAAAGTTGTAATTTTGTTCTCCAAATTCTGTAGCTTTTTGCAAAACTGTATTTTTACTTCCTGATCCTGCAGAGTTAAGGGAAGGAGTAAAACTCAATAAAGAATCTGTATTTTGTCTAGGGTTAGTGGCTGTAGTTAATTTTAAATCAACAACTATATGTCCGTTATAATAAGAAGCTAAGTCTAAATTTCCTTCTAGATTAACTGGAATTAAGGGAAAAAAACTACAAGATATTAAAAATGGCTCTCCATCTGAAATAAAATTAAAGAAATCATCATACTCGTTCTGGTTATTAAAAAAAATAGGTACTGTTATTTTTCTATCCCCTATACCAATATGTTCATAGCTATCTTCATCACCTAAAATCTTCTGTATGGTGTTTTTAAATGTTTGCGAAGAACTAAATGAGTCAGAAGAAACTATATTTATTGGAAACTCTATTCCGTTCTTTACTAAAACTGGTTTATTTTGCTCTATATTATTTAACATAATTACATCCCTAGGTCATTAACAATAATTGGATTACTTAATGGTGATTTTTTTACTGTAGTGTCCACCGTCATGTAATCATTTTTATCATATTTAATTGTGTTTGTTACTTCAATTTTATCCGCTGATTTTTGTTGGTTTGTTTTTCCTGTATTTTGTTGTTTTCTAAGGAAATCGAAATCTCCCCCTTGCTTATATTTATCTCTTTCATAAAAATGAGTTATTACATCTGCTCCAGCATTTCCTATAGACTCTCCTACAGGCCTTATGACGTAATTCGTGAAACCTGCAGCTACGCCTGCTGCTATTAGAGGTGATGCCGCAGCTGCGGCCGAAAGAGTTGCGACTCCAGCAGTTGCCCCACCAGCTATTTTTAGCATTAATCCCACTCCAGCTGCAGATCTTATTGCTTTAACTGTAGTTAATATTGAGATAGTCGCAGCCAATACCACATCCAAATGCTTCAATAATCCAGGAAGAGCATCAGTTGTAATATCTTTAAAGACAGTTCTCCAATCTACTGTAGTTAGATATATCCCTGACATAACTCCTGATGCGTAGAAAAGGTTTCTTCCTAGTATTCTAGCCCCCAAAGCCATTCCTTCATTCCCCTTAACTCCACTTAGCAATTGTAATCCTTTAGATAGTACGAACCCTAATGTGGTTGCCGCAGGAACCGCCATCAATAAGTAAGTGGCGAAGGCTACGGTATTTTTTCCTATTTCTGCAGAAATATTATCTGTTTCTTGCATTTTTCCAGTGAGATTCTTTAAGGCATCTCCAATTTTCCTAAAGTTTGAAGGTAGATTAAATTGTTTCGATAATATTTCTCCGTACTCTGCTGTGAAAAGTATTGTGTCTTCTTTTAATGAATCCCAACCTTGAGATAAAGATTTATCCCTTAAAATGTTAGCTCTTTCTATTATGTCTTTCTTTGAAAAAGCTTGTATAGCGTCAAAAATTAACTTTGCAGGTAACGCTGCACCAAAATCTCCTTTTAATTGAGAGTAATTGCTCCCAGTAAATGATTCTAATATTTCTTGTATTGGAACACCAGCACCTTGGATCCTGTAAATATCTTCTTTATCATAAGCCTTACCACCTGTAGCAATTTGCCCTAATTGTAGAACAACTCTTTCTCTTTCTGATATAGAACTAGTGTAAGCTAACATAACATCACCAACGTCTCTAGATAGTTGCATTAAATCTTTTGGTTTTTCCTTACCTAAGTTTTTCGAGCCAACCTTTAGTTTCTTTACAAGTAACGTTATGTCTTTCAATGAAAAAGCTGTATCACTAGCATATCTTGCTGATTGTTTAAATACTTCTGCGCCTCCCGCTACACCGAATTGGGTTATTAGAGCGTTTTTTTGTTGCTCTATACTCATAGTGTTTCTCAAAGAGAGTAATGCTACAGCGGCAGTAGGGGCAGAAACATAAGCTATAGACCTAGTTGCCACGCCTTGAGCGCCGCTTCTTCCTGTTGCGTATCTACTTTGTATTCTAGCTCTCTCCCTTGCGGCTTCTCTTTCCATTCGTAAGGAGTTTCTATGCCTGAATCTTTCCTGCCTGAATCTTTGACTTTCTTGCCTAGCCCAATTACTTAATTCCCTTTGTCTTACTTGTTGAATTTGATTTGCTGCCTTTGTCTCTCCAGAAACTCTATATTTTAAGTTCTTTGATAATAAAGCCGCTTCTGCTAAGTTTAATTTTTTATGTTTTTTATTTGTTTTCTCGAAGTTCTTGTCCATCCTCTTCAAGCTTCTCTCGGCATTTTTAAGAGCTGCACTAGCTCTATCTATAACTTCTAGTGTATACTTGATTTGATAATCTTTAGACATTAGCTTTTATTGCTTATTTTGTTATATTCTTCTTGTTTTTCCTTAGTTATTTTTACAGCATAATTAAAAAATTTGCAAGAGTCTTTATAGTTAAGGTTATTTATTTCTGAATATGTCAATGAACCTTTGTAAAATGATAAAATCTCTGCCTTTTGATTTTCTATTAAATCAAAAATTGATATAGCATCTATAGCCTTGTGCTTAGGTGAAACATTTTTGAAGGTAAGTGCGCGAAAAAAAAAGAGAAGTATTCTATAATTATTTCTTCAATAATAAATAAATATTCTGCATTATATTTCTTTAAAAGATCTAAATTTAAATTAATTAAGCAACTGTCTATATCTCTGCGAGCTTTAGACTCTATATAGGAAGTAAATTTACCTAATTCTTTATAAAAATCGGTGTTAGAATCTTCATCTTCAAAATCAGAAGATCTAGTAAATACTGAAGTTAAGTATGATCTGCAAGAGTCTATTTGGGATTCTTCCTTTTTTTCTTCAGAAGGGTCTGCTAATTCTTCCTCTTCTTTAATTTTTTGTTGTTGTTCTTGGTATTTAAATATAGATTCTATAGCATCTTTAGAATAGCTATTCATAGTTTTTATGCTCTTAGCATTTTCATATGATATAAATTTCTCTAAAGATATTCCTAGTTTCTTCAAATTAGACATATCATCCATAGATGGCTCTTCAAATAAAATATCGAATAGATCTCTATTCTTATCATTTACTTCTAGAGTATAAGGGTATTTTGGGTTAAGAAATATTTTTAAATAATTCTTTCCTTGTTTTTTTTCAATAATTGAAGAAGAAATGTACATATTATTTTTGGAATTTTACTGAAACATCAGAGAATTTGGCTTTGTTTCCTTTTAAATCTATCCCTTTACTCACCCATAATTGCGAATAGTCTCTACTTACATTGCCATTAGAAAAAGAAACTCTGCCCAAGTTTGTTCCTTGTTCTATGAAGGCATCATAAACTCTTTGATTGTCTTCTTTTAAGAAAGAAGCATTTAAAGTAAAAGTAGTATCTTCAACAACGCTTGGTAATTTGCAAACCGCAAGTCGATCACCGTTTGTGATAAAAAATTCGGCTTTAGTGCTTGATTGTGGAGCTGACAAATCCGATAAAGATTCTGGATCAAAATATTTAGTTATTTCAAAGTTTCCGAAATCTTTTAAAAATATTTGTACGTTATTTGTAGTCATTTTAACTATTAAAATTAATTATAAGAAGCAGCAGTAAATATAGACTTAATTGGGTTGATTAATTCAAAGATCAACTCCATAGCTAGTTGTTTAGTTATTGAATCAAAAGACATTGTTGCGTCTAATAATTCAAGGTAATTCGCTCTAGCGTTTGCGCTATTAGAAGCTAACCCTGAATAATTATTTCCATAAATTGAATTGGATATATTACCATTAACAATATCCAGATAATATTCAAATTTAGCTATAGCCTCGCTTCTATTGTAAGTTGCCTCATCTGTGAAGTCACCAGTTGTATAATCTACTTCTGAAAAATCTGCAGGAATAAATTTCTCTACATATACTTCTCTAATAGTATAGGCTCCCAAAACTCTTTCTATTGCTGTAAAGCCTATTGAGTTAGATAAAGTGTAAGTATTTCCTACTGTTATTTCTCCACTTAATTCTTTTTGTATTGGAGTGAATTGTTTGCTCTCAATACTTTCTCTAACTGTGAAATCTTGAGTTCCTTTTATTTTTAACCCATCTAATTCAGAAATTAACATAACTTTAGTAATTCCATCCGCATTGATTGGTT
>NZ_JBNMNU010000188.1:0-7822 GCF_051278035.1 Clostridium sp. | reverse complement strand
GTGTTCCGATTTCTTATGTAGAAAATTAAATCCAGAGGGAACACTGTTCCCGCTGGATTTAATTTTTATGGTTTTTGTTAAGTAATTGGTTCTAAAACAACAGATTCATTTCCAACTTTTTCAGATATCCAATTAAAGACTATACAGGAATCTAATTTAGGATTAAACATATCAACTGCATCATCCTGTAGAAACATCTTAAGGTTTGCGGCCGCATATATAAAAGCGGCCTTTTTTTTATTTGTATTTGCGTATTTTCTCATATTAATTAATCCACAAGCCGCGCCTGCTAAATGAAATGAAGGATTGTATAAGCTGTTACGGCTATCATTAACAATTAATTTCACATTCTGACGAAGGTTACTTATAAGCTGCCTTAGAAGAGTCATCCCCTTTCCTTGAGGAAGATCTACTTCGGTTATTCCAACACTTAAACCTTCACATACTTTACTCCATAATTCTCTATCCGATTGCTTATCAATTTCTAAACAATCTCCGAGTGTAATTGACTCAAGATATCTTAAATCGTGAAAAACATTACAGTCTTCTAGAAAGTCACAAAAATCAATTATAACTGGCTTGTTTTCAGTTATTATAATATTATCTCCTTGAAAATCTCCATGTGCATATGAAGTAAGACAAGTTACTTTTAAGCCATTCCAAACATCTTTATTATTAAAATAATAATATGGATTAGGGAGTAAAATGTCCGTCCCATCTAAAGATATCCATTTTATATTTTCATCCACCCCTATTGATTCAAAGGATTGTATGTATTTGTTATCCATATACCTATATGAAAGTTCATTTTTTACTATATCCATCGGAGACAGTGACTTTTTAACGTGCTCTTTGTTCCAAGTGAATAAAAACTTAGTTATTGTTGATATTGTGTTATCCTTAAGTTCATCTTCATTTAGAACTTTGTCCAAAAACGTCTCACTATTGTATATGTCATCCCCAGCTAAATCATATAAGTTAACATATAAAGTAGTACTATTTTTATCCTTTATTTTATAATTAGCAATTAGTTTAGCAATATACTTTTGCATGTTATTACCTAGTGCGAGGTTGTAGGCCTTTTGAAACAATTCTGCTTCATTTTTCTTAGTTATCTTTAAAATACCAACTTTATTAGCGGTGCCGTATTCCACCATATATACGCCTGCATCAGATCTTCCACTTTTAAATCTTTTTAATACTTGAAAAGGAGCGATTTTATCTTTTGTATCAGAGCCTACTTTATTAATCTTAATTATCACATCATCAATTTTCATGTCTACCCTCCTGTAACCCTTTATAAAATTACGCTCATTAGAAATACATTATTCAATAAGCTTTATCCCGTATATTATAATATACTCACTAAGAATACACAAATCGTTAAGGTGAATTTATCTTAAATGATGAAGTAACATTAAATAAATATATTTAGCATATTATTAAAGGTATAAAAGTATTTATATTATAAAAAGAAATAAATGCTATATGAAAAATAGGAGGATATTATGATATATCTTGATAATGCGGCCACTAGTTTTCCAAAACCTGTGGAAGTCTATTCAGAGGTGCTAAGATGCATGGAAAGTTATGCTGCCAATCCTGGAAGAAGTTCTCATGATATGGCAGTTGAGGCTTCATGCAAAATCATGGATACAAGGCAGGAGCTAAGCGAAATATTTAACATACCCGATATATTAAATATTATATTTACATGTAATGCTACCGAAGCATTGAATATAGGAATAAAAGGAATACTGAGGCCAGGAGATCACGTTATAAGCTCAGTAATTGAGCATAACTCAGTTCTAAGGCCGATAAACTATTTGAGTGAAAAAGGAATAACATATACACTTCTTTCTGTAGATAAAAATGGATATTTGGATACTAACAAATTAAGAAAAGAGATACGTAAAAATACCAAAGCAATAATAATAAATCATACTTCAAATGTAATAGGAACGGTTCAAGACATAAGAGCTATAGGTGAGATTGCGAAGAATGCAGGAATAATCTTCATGGTGGATGCATCACAAAGTGCAGGCGTTATACCAGTAGATGTGATGCGAGATAATATTGACTTATTAGCTTTTCCAGGTCACAAGGGATTATATGGTCCACAGGGAACAGGGGGATTATATATAGGAGAAGATTTAAGACTGGATTCCTTTAAACAAGGTGGAACTGGAAGTGAGTCTTCTTCTATTAAGCAACCTGACTTTTTGCCTGATAGATTTGAAAGTGGAACCTTAAACACGCCGGGAATAGCAGGGTTATGCGCGGGGTTAATGTTTATTAAAAAAATAGGAATAAATAATATAAAAAAGCATGAAATTATGTTAGTAGAATATTTAATAAAAGAATTATGTGAATTATCATATGTTAAAATCTATGGAGGGAGCGATTATAAAAACAGAGGAGCAGTGGTTTCTTTAAATTTAGATAATATTGATGCGTCTATAGTAGGAGAACTCCTAAACAAAAAAGGAATAGCAGTGAGAACAGGCTTTCACTGTGCACCACTAATACATCAAATAATTGGTACTAAAACTCGAGGTACAGTTAGAATAAGTCCAGGGTACTTTAATAATTTGGAGGATATCGAAAAACTTGTTATAGCGTTAAAGAATATATATGGAAAAAGGTCTCTATAATAAAAAATTACAAGGAAGCTTTCCGGTGAGAATGAAGAGCTTCCTTGTATTAGAAGAATTTGATTAGATTTCAACTACATTAAAAAGGCTCTTTTTACAGAGCCTTTTTAATGTTTATAGTACTATTTTAATGACAGTTATTATCTACTACTAAAGCTGAAAATGTTGGGTTATTAATAATGGTTGTTCCAACTTCAGTACTAACAGCTGTTACGACTACAGTATAGGTGCAACATTCGTCATAACAAGAGTCATTATCACATTCACAATCACAAACTATAAAAGTGAAGGCATCAGTACCAGTAAGAGCTACCACATCATAAACCCATTCAGGTCCGATTGGTGTTGGAGTAGTTTGATTTCTGCATTGTTTAAATATTCGGAAAGAAAGAGTTGCAGTTGTAGTAGCACTAACTATATTGGCAGCAAATTCAAACTTAACGCATGGATTTTTAAATTTTTCAAGATTTAATGAGAGTGTATTAAGAGTAAAAGCAGTACCTGTAGTAACATCTTCTGTTATTGTTAAGGGGAATCCTGTTTTGCATTTTAGTAAAACAGAAGCTTCTTTTTCTTTTTCTTTTTTACAACCACAAGATTTATCGCTATGATCAACAGGTCTTGACATTGAATTCATATATTTATTCCTCCTCAAATTTGAACATATATTAATGTAGCAGAAAGAACTCTATAAGCACTGTTTAAGTTGGTTCAATTTATCAGAATTCTTCTACTATAATATATGATTTAGACATACAAATGTGCTAGAAATTTAGAATTTACTTCGTTCTTTTTTAGTAATTTTTGCATTTTTCATCAGTAACATCTACAACTGCAGAAGAATGTAAGTAGATCTGGTTATACAAATCTACTTACATTCAAAGTTCTATAATAACTTAGTTATCATATTCTACGTATTCGCAGTATTCAGTATCATCTTCAAATAGTGGCTCAAGATTTTGATCTGGGAAGAATTTTGGAACTGGCTCCCTATCAAATCTATCACAAGGGTCTTCATCAGGATGTTCTTCACATTGAGTAGGTACTGGGCAATAGCCATATGCAGGAATTAATAATTGAACAATTAGTTCGCATTTTACAATAAGATGGAAACCTAAAGTTATATCTAAGTAACTATCTCCACAATCATCTCTATAAATAGTTCCATCTAAACATTCTGCAACGAGTTCAAGTTTTACTATTTCAGAATCAAGATCTTTGGATTTTCCTGTAGGTATGGTGCTAGCAGATATTTGAGCTATTGAATCTGGGCAATATAGTTTTGATATTACCTCTGTACGATGGATTTCAAATTTCTCGCACTTTGTCTCTCCATCACAATTTAAAAAATCTGCATAAAATGAGATTTCAAAACAAACTATTAATTTTTTGAAATTAGGATTTGTCTTTAGTGGAATCTTCTCTACAGAAATAAGTTTTAATTGGAAATCTCTGCACCCCGTAAATATTCTTGGATCCTCAAGTGGGTTACTTCTTAATTCTTCATCGGTGTCTATTGTATCTGGTCCACAAGCATAGCCTAAACAACGTTTTATTAGGCATTGGTCAAAAACTTTTGGAATTTCAATGCAAACTAACTCAGATGGATCAGGAAGGTGTCCTTGTTTGTTAACAATACCAGGTCTTGGAATAAACTCATCACGAGTAATAGCCATAAATTATCCTCCTTTTTATGTTAAGTGATACACATCTAATTCGTGTTCCTTGTATTAATGTATGCAGGTTCCTTTAAATTGTGATTGCCTTTTCTTTTATTATAATAAATAGTTTTTGGAAAATTAATTTTGATCCACCTAATAATATCTTATGCAAATACTTTCTCTTTTGACTCTAAGATTAATCATATATTAAATTGTAATGAAATATAATTTCTATAAGGAGATGAGGAATATGAAAATGTGTAGTTCAAGTCTATTCTATGATAATGAAGATCATAAATGGAGATTCTATGTAAATGACAATATGGAACTTATGTACAGCATAATGTATGATGAAGATAAATGGACTAAAGAAAACAAAATTGACAATGAGGTTTTAGATTTTACAGTTAGTTTTAATAGAGATAATAAAATTTATATAATATATAGTGTTAAAGCCGGACTTCTTAAGTATTGTATTTGGGACCAGAATAAATGGTTTGGAAAAACTATTTATAGTTTTGATAATCCTGACTATGAAATGACTGAATTGAATGTAATTACTATTGGCGATCTAATGCATGTATTTTTTATCGGAAAAAATAACATAAAGAAATCTCAGTGTACTTTAATGCATTTCTCCTTAAATAAGGATGAAAATTTAGTTAATACGATAGATACAATACCATTTTTACAAGAAGCTTTTAATCACTATCAAGTGCATCATTTGAAAAATGGTAATTTAAGTCTGATATACGCTAAACGTGATGAAAAAGAAGCAGCGATAAATTTAACACAGTACAATAGTAATAAATGGAGCATTCCAAGAAGGTTATATGGTATTACTGGTAATAGTATTAATTTTTGCACATTATTACGCTTAGATAAAATAAATATAATGAATGTGTCAAAAGAAGGCTCCGTGCATTTATTAGAACATGTATTGGTTGAACCTGATGGAACAATGAGAAGCAATAAAATACATGAAAGTTATAATAATCCCAGTAATTTTTTACTGGTTGAAATTAGTGGAGCACTTTTCGCAATATGGACTGAAGGCAAAGATATTTTAGCTTCTTCATACAAAAATAAATGGAGTGAACCCTTTAAATTTTATTCCGAATTAAAAGACAATGAAATCTTAATATATAAATATTTATCTTTAAGCAATAAATACAATAATTTAAATTGTAAATATATACTTGGAACTAGTGCTCCTGAAATAAAATTATTGTTACCTAACCCCAGAATTAAAGACGGTAGAGGGGACTCACTAGAAACCAGTAAGGGAAAAGTCACAAGTGGGGTAGAACCTGAGGCTGAAAAGAACAAATTAAGTAAGCAAGGGGAACTTTTGGTTTTACAAAAAAATAATAAAGTTTTGGAAAAAAAATTAATAGATTTACAAATAAAATATCAACAAAAGGTAAGAGTTCCAGAGGAATCAGATGATAGTTTCATAAAGCTTACAAACTTAAGGAGAAAAGCTGAAGAGAAATTAAATATAATAACCGAAATACATCAGGTCACTATAAAAGAATTACAAAGATTCAAAGCAGATAAAATATCCAAAGATTTGTTAATAAATGAAATAAAGGCTAAATTAGAACAACTTACTTATGAATACGAAGGATTAAAAAAACAAAAAATATCCAAAGATAACACTGTAAATGAATTGAAAAATCAATTGCAAAGATTAAGTATTGAAAATGAAAAGTTGAGTCAAGAGTTAAAATATGAAAAGAACATAGGAATTGTAGATAGAATATTAAAAAAGAAACCTGAAAGGTAGTTATCACATAACACTATACTTTCATATTATGGAGTAGTTCATAAATCTAATTACTATATAAACAGATTTATAAACTTGATTAGCCATAAGGGGGAGACGTTTGAGAGCTGAGATAGTAGAAGAGAATGAATATTTAGTTGTTTATGCAGGTCATAATGCTGCAGCACTTTTGTACCAAAGACTTTTAAAGAGATTATGCAAAGTCGAACTGGTTTCAACCCCGATAAGAATATCCTACGGTTGCAGTCAAGCAATTAAGTTTAAAGAAGCTTATATGGATATAGTTATTTCTGAAATTGAAAAGATTAAATTAAAGCCAAAAGGTACGTACAAAATTATTAAAAAAGCGAAACTTGAAAACTATGAAAAGGTATAGTTAGTACGTATACAAATCTTTAGGATTTGGTATTCCCAGATCCTTTATTTTTTTAAGCATATTATCTATTGTTAATGCATATTTTTTATTAAGAATAATAAAGGATGTGATTAAAATAGATGGAAGTATTAGAAAAAGTTTTTATATAGTTTCAAATATAAAAACTGCAACCTTAACTATTATAGATGGTCTTTGTAATACAATATTAAAAGAGATTGAAGTTTCGATTCGGCCATATAATTTAGCGGTGATGGATAATAACATAGTTGCGGTAGCTTGTGATATTAGTAATACGATATCACTGGTCAATTGTATTAGTGGTGAAACTAAACAAAGAACTATTCCCAATAACGGTAATCTTCAAATTGATAGGATAAACAAAAAAATATACGTTTCGAATACTTCTGAAGTGGTTATATATGATATAAATTTAGAAAACGTATTAGGTCGCATTTGTGGATTTTCAGCAATTATTGATTTAAAACTTAGCAAGGATGGTTCTAAGCTATATATATTAGATACATTAACAAAGGAATTAAGAATTTATAGTACTGATATTTATAAGCTTATATGTTCATTTCAAAATATAGGTATAAATCCAAGCTATCTTTTAATATCTGAAGATGATAAAACTGTTTATATTTCCAGTGTTAATAATATACTGAGAGTAGATATTGATTCGAAAAATATTATTGATATAAGTTTACCAAAAGGATCTTTAATAGGTGGAATGATATTAAAGGACCATAACTTATACGCATCAAACCTGGGTCTAAACAGAATAGAATTAGTAAATACTCATACTAATATTGCGTATGATTTTATATTGACATCATCACCTGGGCCTACAAGACTTTTTATAACTGATGACAATACTAAACTCTTGGTTACTAACAGAAACCATGAAAATTATGGAAGCATAGACATAATAGATTTAAAATCAAATGCACTAATTGGTTTAATTCTTATGAATACAATTAACAGTCAGCCCTATGATGTTATTTCACTGAGCATTCCTTATACATACGTTCCACCAGTTGCAATAACAGACTTACAGAAGGGTAATCAGGGGATAACCATAATTGCAAAAAAAATCTTTGCGTCATGCAATGAAAATGTTGATTTCCATAGCATAAACATGAATTTATCGAAAGATATAGATTTGCCTAAAGATATAAATTCTTCTTATATTTTTAAAAATATAATATTTAAACCTGGTATTATTGTTGACAATTCAAAAGTCATGAGTCGCTTATCTACAACATCTGGGTTTTCAAGTATTAAATTTATTGCAAGGGTTAACTATATAATAAATTATATAGTTAACAATAAAAATAACAGT
>NZ_JBNMNU010000187.1:0-7858 GCF_051278035.1 Clostridium sp. | reverse complement strand
ATAAAGAGATTTTTTTTGTTATTGGAAGCATTCATCATATAGAATTTAATGAAGATCAATATGATAAGATAATTTTCTTTCAAGATGCAAAGAAATTTAAGGAAAAATTATCTAATTTAACTACCATTAATAAAATTATAAAAAGTAAGGATATCTTAGGTGAATCAAGACAGGTTCAAAAACTAAAACAGAATGTAAAAAAAATTGCTATCTCTAACTCAACGGTACTTATAACTGGAGAAAGTGGTACTGGAAAAGAGATGTTTGCAAGAGCTATACATAATGAAAGCAATAGAAATGAAAAGCCGTTTATCGCTATAAATTGTGGAGCTATTCCAGATATGCTTCTTGAAAGTGAACTATTTGGATATGCAAAAGGCGCCTTTACAGGGGCAGATCCTTTGGGTAAGATAGGTAAGTTTGAATTTGCTAATAAAGGGACAATACTCTTAGATGAAATAGGGGATATGCCACTTTATCTTCAGACTAAACTTTTAAGAGTTTTGCAGGAGAGAAGCATTACAAGAATAGGATCAAATAAGACAATTGATATTGATGTTAGGGTGGTTGCCACAACGAATAGAGATTTAGTAAAAGCAATAAAGGAAAATAAATTTAGAGAGGACTTATACTATAGATTAAATGTAATACCTCTTGAAATACCTCCCTTAAGAGAAAGAAAGGAAGATATAAAACTACTTATAGGAGCTTTTATTGAGAAATATTGTAATTTTTTGAATAAGAATTTTTTAAATATGAAATTGGGGGATGACACAGAACAAATACTTTACAACTACAAATGGCCAGGTAATATAAGGGAACTAGAGAATACTGTGGAATATATTGTTAATATGGTTGGGACGAATGGCATTATTACAAAAGAAATTTTACCAGAAAATATTTTTCATAATGAAATTGATATTTTCAACAATGAGCATGGGATATTTACACTAAAGTCACTGGAAAAAAGAGCAATAGAAAATGCCATAGAAAAATATGGAACAACTACTGAGGGAAAAAAAATAGCAGCAAAGAGACTTGGAATAGGTATAGCTACTTTATACAGGAAAATTGAAGAATATAATTTATCAAAATGATAAATTATTATAAACAGAGAAGCTAAATAGTTGAAAAGTCAGACTAAATGCTATTATCATAATGATAAAAATTATCATTATGATATTTTTTTTACGTTTTTTCAAAAATACTAAAATAGCAAACCACTGATATCAGCTATTCTGATTTTATTCTAAATTGGCATAATTATTGCTTTATATTAATCAAAAGGAAATATTAAAATTTATTATATATTCGAGGAGGGTTTAAAATGAAAAAATTAATAGATTTAGAAATTAATGAAGAGCAACTTAAAAAAACCGTAGAGAGTGCCAAAGAAAGAAATGTTATTATTCCAACAATGGCTCAGATGAAGGACCCAAGCAAGATACCAGAAGAAATCAAAGAAAAATTAAAAACAACTGGGTTATGGGATATAAATCCTGTTAATTTGTTTAGAATTTCCTGGAAAAATGAAGCTGTAAAGGAAGGTGGTCTATATAGTGATTTACCAAACTATATCGAGATTCCTTCAGAAATAACAGGAGTTAAGGCAAGGATTTTTGCTATGGTTGGAAAGTATTTTCCTGTTGGATGCCATAAGGTTGGAGCAAGTTTTGCTTGCCTTGTTCCACGCTTAGTTACTGGGCAATTTGATCCTACATATCATGAAGCAGTTTGGCCATCAACAGGTAATTACTGCCGTGGGGGAGCTTATAACTCTGCGCTCCTAGGCTGTAAATCTATTGCAATATTACCTGAGAATATGAGTAAAGAGCGTTTTGATTGGCTTTCGAAAGTAGCTGGAGAAGTTATTGCAACTCCTGGCTGTGAGAGTAATGTAAAAGAAATTTATGATAAAACATGGGAACTTATAAATGCAAGAGATAATGTTGTTATATTTAATCAATTTGGTGAGCTTGGTAATCATTTATGGCATTATGAAGTAACTGGAAATGCTATGAATGAAGTTATAAAAGCTGAGGCTGGTCCAAAAGGAAAACTTGCCGGTGTATGCTTAACATCGGGTTCGGCAGGGACACTTGGAAGTGCAGATTTCTTAAAAGATCAATATCCAAATGCTAAAATTGCGGTTGGTGAAGCGCTTCAATGTCCAACCTTACTTAATAATGGTTTTGGTGATCACAGAATTGAAGGTATTGGTGATAAACATATCCCTTGGATTCATAATGTTCGCAACACAGATATGGTTGTTGCAGTTGATGATAATGATGCACTTGCAATGCTTAGGCTCTTTAATGAACCGAATGGAAAAGAGTATTTAAAAGAGCAAGGTATCTCAGAAGAGCTAATTGAAAAACTATCATATGTTGGGATTTCTGGTGCAGCAAATATTTTAACATGCATTAAATTTGCTAAATACTATGAGCTCACGGAAAATGATATGGTAATGACGGTTCTTACGGATTCTGCAGAAATGTATGGATCAAGACTAGAAGAAATGGAACAAGAAAGAGGCAGAGAATATAGTGGAGTAGATGCCGCCGTTGACCATAACAGGAGTGTTTTGGGTCTTAGAACTGATAGTATGGAAGAGTTAACATACCAAAGTAAAAAACGAATTCACAATCTTAAGTATTACACTTGGATTGAACAACAAAAGTATGACTTGGATGACTTAAATGCACAATGGTATGACTATGATAATTATTGGGGCAAATTACATCAGATGGGACCAGAACTTGATGCACTCATTGTAAAATTCAATGAAAGAACTGGGCTCATAAAATAAAAAAGTTTTTTAATATTCTAAACTTTTGATTTAATAAGCTTGATTAATATATAGATATATGCTATTGTGTAGTTAATGAAATATTTTTGGCCGAGATTTGAGAGCCGCAATTAAAGTTTAAACTTTATTTGCGGCTTTTTTTGTTTTGATTTTTAAGGCAAGGCTATAAGTAAAGCTAGGAGGGATTATTTAATGTATGATGTAGTAATTATAGGTGCAGGAATTATAGGTGCTTCCGTTGCTAGGGAAATAAGTAAATATAATTTGAAGGTAATAGTATTGGATAAAGGATTAGATGTAGCTTCTGGGACAACGAAAGCTAACAGTGCAATTGTACATGCGGGTCACGATGCTGGCCCAAATACTGTTAAAGGTAAATTAAATGCTAAGGGGAATTCTATGTTTGATAAGTTATCAAAGGAGTTAGATTTTCCATTTAAAAAGAATGGTTCTCTAATTTTGTGCTTTGATGAAAGTCATAAAGATGAATTAGAACTACTTAAGAAACAAGGCGAATTAAATGGTGTACCCAATCTTCAGATATTAACTGGCGAGCAAACTAGGGAAATGGAGCCTAATATTTCTGAAAATGTAGTATTATCATTATTTGCTCCAACAAGTGGAATAGTTTGTCCTTATGAAATGAATATAGCAATGGCCGAAAATGCATTTACTAATGGTGTGGAATTTAAGTTTGGGGCTAAGGTTGTTGATATTGTAAAAAATAATGCTGGATATAGTTTATCAATAAATGATGATGACAAGGTTATAGAAACCAAAATTATTATAAATGCAGCTGGATTATATTCGGATGTAATGAACAATTTAGTTTCTCAGGAAAAATTTGATATTGTACCTAAAAAAGGAGAATATTGTTTATTTGATAGGGCTGTAGGAAACTTGGTTTCTAAAACCATATTTCAGTTACCTACAAGCGCTGGAAAAGGAGTATTAATTACACCAACGGTTGATGGCAATTTACTTGTAGGGCCTAATGCTATGGATGTAAACGATAAAGATGACTTGGATACTACAAAAGAAGGATTAGATGAAATTATCCTTAAAGCTAAATTAAGTGTAAAAAGTCTTCCAACAAATCAAATAATAACTTCGTTTTCAGGATTAAGGGCCAAAACTAAAGTGAATGATTTTATAATAGGTGAAGTAAAGAGTTCTCCAGGGTTTATAAATGTCGCAAGTATTGATTCACCAGGGTTAACTTCTGCACCAGCAATTGCAGAAAAGGTCGTTTCCATAGTAAAAGATATATTAAAAGCAACTCCAAAAGAGAATTTTATAAAGATAAGAAAAGGAATTATTAAATTCAGGGAACTCAGTAACAGTGAAAGAGATATTTTGATAAAGAGTGATCCTGCATATGGAAGAATAGTGTGTAGATGTGAAGTGGTTACTGAAGGTGAAATAAAAGATGCAATAAGAAGGCCACTCGGTGCTAAAACTCTTGATGCAATTAAAATTAGAACGAGGGCAGGAATGGGA
Source organism: Clostridium sp. (assembly GCF_051278035.1). Lineage (GTDB taxonomy): Bacteria > Bacillota > Clostridia > Clostridiales > Clostridiaceae > Clostridium_AD. The sequence continues at coordinate 3,549 of NZ_JBNMNU010000187.1, read as the reverse complement.
AGATGTCAAGCAGGATTTTGTACTTCAAGAATTGTGGATATTTTAAGTTCGGAATTAAACCTTCCTCCAACGAAAATTACAAAGTTTGGAATAAACTCCAGACTGGTAATTGGTAAAAATAAAGAAAATTTATAAAATTGTTTTTACAATATGATAAGGAGGGTTATTTATGAAGCAAATTGATATAGTAATAATTGGAGGAGGCCCTGCAGGGCTTGCAGCTGCAATAGCAGCCAGAGATGAGGGCATAGAAAATATTCTAATATTAGAGAGAGAAAATGTACTTGGTGGGATATTAAATCAGTGTATCCATAATGGGTTTGGGCTTCATACCTTCAAGGAGGAGCTTACAGGACCGGAATATGCTAGTAGATTTATTGATAAAGTAAATGAGTACAAGATTGACTATACACTGAATACTATGGTATTAGAAATAACAAAGGAAAAAGTTATTACAGCAGTTAATGAAAATGGAATTATGGAAATTAAAGCAAAAACTATTATTTTGGCTATGGGCTGTAGAGAAAGACCGCGTGGAGCTATAAATATACCCGGCAGCAGGTGCGCAGGAATTCTAACAGCAGGCGCTGCTCAAAAATTTGTTAATATTGAGGGATATATGCCTGGCAAGGAAGTGGTTATTCTAGGCTCTGGTGATATTGGACTCATAATGGCTAGAAGGATGACATTTGAAGGAGCAACTGTGAAGGCAGTTGTGGAACTTATGCCTTATTCAAGTGGTTTAAAAAGAAATGTCGTTCAATGCCTAGACGATTACGATATTCCACTAAAACTTAGTCATACTATTATAAATATAAAAGGAAAAGATAGACTTGAGGGGGTAGTTATTGCAAAGGTTGATGAAAATAGAAGTCCAATTAAGGGAACTGAGGAGTTTATAAGCTGTGATACATTACTTTTATCGGTTGGGTTAGTTCCAGAAAATGAATTGTCTAAAAGTGCAGGAGTTACATTGTCAAAAGTTACAGGTGGACCACTTGTAAATGAATCGATGGAAACCAATATAGAGGGGATTTTTGCTTGTGGTAATTCTCTGCATGTTCATGATTTAGTTGACAATGTATCTTCCGAAAGCTCAAATGCTGGAAGAACAGCGGCAAGCTATGTAAAGGAAGAGAAAAGATCCGGAGAGTATATTAAAGTTAGTGGTATTTCAGGAGTAAGATATACCGTTCCATCATTAATTAATACCTTAAAGGTAGACAAGTCAATAACAGTAAGGTTTAGAGTGGGAGAAGTTTTTAAAGAAAATTACGTATCCTTATACCTTGATGAAACTAGGGTAATGCATATTAAGAAAAAAGTACTTGCTCCAGGTGAAATGGAAGAACTAAAAATATCTAAAGCTGTTTTTGAAAAATATCCTGATTGTAAAGAAATAACAGTAAGAATAGAGAAGGAGTAAAAGTTATGGTGAAGAGAGAACTTGTGTGTATAGGATGCCCGCTGGGTTGTGCCCTAACTGCTGAAATAAGTGATAACAATGAGGTAATAATAACAGGGAATAGTTGCAAAATAGGACAGGAATATGGAGTAAAGGAATGTACCAATCCTACACGGATTTTGACATCTACAGTACAGATAATTGATAGAGATGATATTATGCTTCCAGTGAAAACTGAAAGCGATGTTCCAAAAGATAAAATTACAGTATGTATAAAGGCTTTAAAAGGAATAAGGGTAAATACTCCAATAAATATAGGAGATATAGTTTTGGAAAACGTTGCAAATACAGGCGTGAATTTTATTGCTACTAGAACAATAGAAAATAAAGCGGTGTAGTTAAAAGATACACATTTAAATTGTTATGTCAAGCATTTTTGAAAATGTCCCAATAAACGTTAAACATTAGCACCAGTTTTTCTGGTGCTTTTACTTTATAATCCATTTTGTTTATGGGGTCAATTAATAAATCTCGAGTTATCTTTCAAGGATAAAAATTGTAATATTAATTTTTTAAGCCACTTGTTCTTTCCGATGAGCTTGTTTTTTAAGATAATTTTCGAAAGAAGTCTGTTTCCACGGATGGCTCATAGGTGGAACATATCGTTTTTTTGGTTCCTGCGGAGCAGTTGTGTAATCAAAGTTTTTTGATGATAATGCATGTTTTGGTAAAAGATCTAATCCATATATGGTCTCGTTCACACAAAAATACAATTCACTGTTTAAAGCCCGTATAACCGTTCCGCTAGTTCCTTTGCGATAATGAACGGGATATCCATTACTGTTAATTGGAAGGTAGTAATTCTTATTGAATTTAATGCAACTTCCATTATCAACTTTTCTACTGGCTAATACAGCAAGTGTAAGATTGATTTTTTCAGAATCTGGTTGTGTTTCAAAGACAGATTTGATATTATCAATAGGTAAAGCAAATTGCTGATTGAATTTCTTTATGTAGGAGTTCAGAAATTCATTCGCTAGGGTAAACGTATTTACACCAGCCAGGCGCATTTCAAGGGGTAGGCGAGATTGTAGGGTCTGAAACATCCTTTCTACGCGTCCCTTGGCTTGTGCTACACTGCTGGTTTGTATTTCTATTCCAAGCTGTTTGCAAGCATAACCGAATTGAGTAAAGGTATCCTCTTCAACCGAAGGGGATTTTTTTTGCTTGTATTCAAAGACGGTACGTCGGTCAGTAAAAAACATGTATGGGATTCCATAGTCAACGAGAACCTGCTGTAGAACATGATAATAGCCATTTAGAGTTTCCTGTTGGTCGAAATATGCGCCTACAATAGCACCTGAAGCATCATCTACCGCAATATGCAACTGACTTTTTTTAGTACCAAACCAAGGATGAAGAGAAGCATCCATTTGAAGCATTTCACCGGTATATGCACATCTGGGACGTCTTGGATGTGCATCTTCTACATTAAGGATCGCTAATTGTATTTCATTTACTTTCTTTTTTAACTTCGTTGATTTAGCTAATTCTTTCAATTGAACTTTGACCTTTTTTCTTGTCGAACGGTTCGCCTTAGGAGACAGAATGAAATCCTGCATAAGGATGGAATGAACTGTGCTGGTGGATATATGAATGTTCTCGTGTTCTTCCAAAAGCTCTGTAAAGTGAGTAAAGTTGGCTTCTGAATTATACTTTGTTCGATACAAATCAAGGATATTTTGTATTGTATTTTCATCAAGTGTGTGCACTGGTTTCCGACCACGATTGCCATGTACAAAGTATGTATTTCCTTCCTGCTTATAACCTGCTATCATACGGTTAACATGCCGTTCAGAGCAATTAATTGTAAGAGCAGCTCTTTTCTTATTCCCGTTTGTATCAACTACCTTTTTAATGATTTCATATTTTTCATTTTCTTCCATAGTTAAAATCACCTTTCTAATTATTCCCACCTCATTTCTTGTCATGAGGTTATAGTATACTATATTTTTGAAATTTGGGACATAATCAAAAACGGTATACTAGGACATTATCATAAACGAATTATATATGAGAAAATTAATTAATAAAAACGTTGACTAAAATTAATATATTTGATATACTAATAAAAAAAATCAAAC
>NZ_JBNMNU010000186.1:0-7936 GCF_051278035.1 Clostridium sp. | reverse complement strand
ATATGTGATGAACTTAAGAGGTTTGGAAGTCAGCTAGTAATTGTTGATGGTGCCCTTAATAGAAAAACCTTCGCTTCCCCATCAATTACTGACGCTACAATTTTATCAACTGGAGCAGCGCTGTCAAGAAGTATGATGAAAGTCATAGAAGAAACCAGTCATACGGCCCAACTACTATCATTAGAAAATGAAAACGATATGAGCATATTGAAGCTGGCCAAGGAAATTTTGCGCATTGGAAGAATAGGGATTATTCGCAGAGATAATACTATAAAAATGCTAGATGTACTTACATCATTAGGATCTTCTAAGGAAATTGTTGGGCATTTAGATGGAAATACAACCTGTGTAGTTATTAAGGGTGTAGTTTCGGATAAACTTTTGGAAGATATCATGGCATCGACAAATGGATATAAAGGAGTGATTTTCCTAGTTGAAGATGGAACAAAGGTGTTTTTGACTAGGGACATCTTTTATAAATTCAAAAAACAAGGTGGGGTCATAAAAACAATAAATAAAATTAATATTGTATGTGTTACATCCAATCCCAAATCACCTTATGGGTATGAATTTGATAAACATCAGTTTTTAGATGGACTTAGGAATAATTTAAACGTACCTGTATTTGATGTGATCGGAGGGGAGTAAAATGAAATTTTTAGATGAGCAGCAGAGAGAGCAAATTGGATTTTCTTTTGTTATGGACAAACTTGGTATAATTACTTCTTACGGGCTTCACGAAAGAAGAAATATTAAGCCATTTAAATCTTCAGAAATAAATAAATTAACCCATGAATTAAATGGCATAGAAAATATAATTAAATCAATGAATTCTCATATTGAAGAGTATAATGTCATAGGAAGAATATTTTGTAGACTCAAAGATATTAGAAATTCTATTAAAAGATGTAGTGAAGTACAAACATTAGATGAAGTTGAATTATACGAAATTAAATATTTTTCAATATTAGTATCAGAATTAAAAAATGTATTGGAGAAATTACACCTTGATATAAGAGAGGTTCATCTAAACTCTTTAGAAGAAATTATTTCTATCTTAGACCCACAGGGGAAGGGAATACCTACTTTTTACGTTTATGATGAATATTCCGAAACATTGAAATTCGTAAGGGATGCTAAAAAACAAAAGGAAAAAGAAATCTTTACTTCGAAAAACCAGGAAAAAACAAATCAGTTAAAACAGCAACGGTTAGATTTAGTTATTGAGGAAGAAGAAGAAGAATTAAGAATTAGAAAAGAGTTAACATTTCAAATTTCTAAAGAAACTAAGGTTATAAACCAGAATATAAAAGCTATAGGTAGATTAGACTTTTTAATTGCTAAAGCGAATTTATCCATTGCTTATAATGGGACAAGGCCAGAAATTTGTGATGAAATGAAAATTAACCTTGATAGTGCCTTTAATCCTAAAATTAATGGGATATTAGAAAAAGGTAATAAAGTATTTACCCCAGTTAGTATAGATCTAAATGCGGGTACAACTATTATAACTGGTGCTAATATGGGTGGGAAAAGTGTTACACTAAAGACTATTGTTCTGAATTTACTACTTGGTCAAATGGGCTTTTTTGTATTCGCAGAAAAAGCACAATTTCCAATATTAGATTTTATTCATTTTGTATCAGATGATATGCAATCCATTTCCAAGGGGCTCAGTACATTTGGAGCAGAAATAATAAAGTTAAAAGATGTGGTAGAGTGTGCAAAAATGGAGAATGGATTTATAGCCTTAGATGAGTTTGCTAGGGGTACTAACCCAAAAGAAGGATACTACCTTGTGAAATCTCTGTCTAAATACTTGTGTAAATTTCAATCGGTTAGCTTAATCTCAACTCATTATGATGGAGTAGTTGAGGCTAATATGGAACACTACCAAGTAATGGGACTTAAAAAAGTAGACTTTAATGCTCTGAAATATAAGATAGATGAAAATAAAACTCATTCTGTAGAAATAATACAAGAGCATATGGATTACACGCTAGAGAAGGTTTCAAAAGAAAATGAAGTTCCAAAAGATGCACTTAATATAGCAGTATTATTAGGTCTTGAAAATGAAATAATAGATATTGCAAAAAGTTTTTATAATGAGGAGGACTAAAATGGAAAGCAAATTAAATTTAAATTGGGCTGTGGTTGAAAAAGCTAGACAATCAGCTAAAAACATAGCAAAAGACACTCAGGAATTTATTGACATACATACCACAGTAACAGTAGAAAGGACTGTGTGTAGACTTTTAGGTATTGATGGGGTAGATGAGACTGGAGTACCGATTCCAAATGTAGTAGTGGATAACATTAAAAATGGTAATGGATTAGCACTTGGTGCTTCGATGTTTATTGGGAATGCTATGGTTGAAACTGGTCTTTCCCCACAAGAAATTGCGGTAAAAGTATCAAAAGGTGAAATGGATTTAACTAAACTTTCTATGCATGATGAATTTGAAATTAAAATGGCTGTAGATAAAGTGGCTAAAGCTATGGTTACTAAAATTAGTGATAATAGAGGAAAGAGAGAATCGTATCTTGAAAAATTCGGTGATAAGACTGGTCCACTCCTTTATGCAATAGTTGCTACAGGTAATATTCACGAAGATATAACCCAAGCATTAGCAGCTGCAAAGCAAGGCGCAGATGTAATAGCAGTTATAAGAAGTACTGGTCAAAGTTTACTCGACTTCGTTCCCTATGGAGCTACAACAGAAGGTACTGGAGGTACACTTGCAACACAAGAAAACTTCAGACTTATGAGATTAGCACTTGATGAGGTAGGAGAGGAACTTGGAAGGTATATAAGGCTTTGTAACTATTGTTCTGGTTTATGTATGCCTGAAATAGCAGCTATGGGAGCTATAGAAAGACTAGATGTAATGCTTAATGATGCACTATATGGAATCCTTTTCAGAGATATTAATATGCAAAGAACTATAGTTGATCAATATTTTTCAAGAATAATAAATGGATTTGCTGGAGTTATAATAAATACCGGAGAAGATAACTATTTAACTACATCAGATGCAGTAGAAGAAGCTCACACTGTACTTGCTTCTCAATTTATAAATGAGCAATTTGCATTGGTTGCTGGAATACCAGAAGAACAAATGGGACTTGGACATGCATTTGAGATAAGCCCAGAAGTTGAAAATGGTTTCTTACTTGAACTCGCACAGGCACAAATGGCACGAGAAATTTTTCCGAAAGCTCCACTAAAATATATGCCTCCAACTAAGTTTAAGACAGGAGATATATTTAAGGGACAAGTACAAGATTCATTATTCAACATGGTTACTGTTATCACAGGACAAAAATTACATCTACTTGGAATGATTACAGAAGCAATACACACTCCATTTATGTCAGACAGAGCGATATCAATAGATAATGCTCAATATATATTTAGAACTATGAAGGATTTAGGATCTGAAATCACCTTTAAATCTGGTGGCATAATGGAAACAAGAGTGGACGAAGTATTAAATAAGGCTGCAGATTTAATTGGAGAAATTGAAAAAGATGGTTTATTCAGCACACTTGAGCAAGGGAAATTTGCTGGGATTAAGAGACCTCTAGCTGGTGGAAAGGGTCTTGCAGGAGTTGTAGAAAAAGAAAAAACTTACTTCAACCCATTTATAGAGTTAATGTTAGGAGGGAATGAATAATGAGCGAAGGACAATATTCATTAGAAGTTAAAGATTATGATAAAAATTTAGATTTAACAAAGCTTAACCCCTATGGAGATACTATGAATGATGGTAAGGTTCAAGTGAGCTTTACACTTCCAGTAGAGGATAATGAAAAAGGAGCAGAAGCTGCAATACAACTTGCAAAATCTATGGGGCTCAAAGATCCAAACTGTGCTCATCATGGTTCTTTGGATAAAGAATTTAGTTTCTATGTGATTTATGGTTCATTAACACATACTGTAAACTATGAAGAAATTCATGTTCAAATCGTAGAAGGTGAAGTAATGGATATGAGTGAGGTTGGAGAATATATAAGTGAAAATATTAAACGTGAAGTTGTAATAATTGGAGCTAGTACAGGTACAGATGCTCATACAGTTGGTATAGATGCTGTAATGAACATCAAGGGATTTGCAGGGCACTATGGCCTTGAGAGATACCCTATGATAGAAGCTTATAATTTAGGAAGTCAAGTTGAGAACGAAGAATTTATTAAAAAAGCTATTGAGCTTAAGGCAGATGTTCTTTTAGTTTCTCAAACAGTTACTCAAAGAGATGTGCATATCCAAAACCTTACAAATTTAGTGGAATTATTAGAAGCTGAAGGAATTAGAGATAAAGTTATTTTAATTTGTGGAGGTCCAAGAATAACTCATGAACTTGCAAAAGAGCTTGGATACGATGCAGGTTTTGGACCTGGAAAATTTGCTAACGATGTAGCAAGTTTTGCTATTACTGAAATGGTTGCTAGGGGGCTTTTTTAAAAGAATAACCCTTATCTGGAATGCAAACTTTAATTGATAGTATTAAGGGGGTGTGTAGTAACGGGAAATTATGTCCTGTTACTACACACCCCCCTAAACACGTGTAATATAAATGATTAACGAGTTTTCATTTTGTTATTTTAATAAAAATATAAAGTGCAACTGCTATGAGAGCAGAGTGATTATTTATAAATTAGAAAACGATTTTCAAAAAAGTTTCATTCTTATGAAACTTTTTTAACTTTTTATCATCTAATCTATGTAAAACACTTATAAAAATCTATAAATGTTAATACTGAGGTGGGATAAAATGAAAGCGCGTTCCAAAGAAAAATTATTTGCAATTTCAGGTATGGTAATATTAATAGTTGGAATTATTTTAACTAATACATTATTCATAGGGTAGAATAATAAGGATAAATTTAGGCTTATTTTTTATTGAAACTGTAACATTTCTTCGTTAATTTCATACTATAGCACTATAAGAAATTTTAGGAGGGTAAATTTGCAAATCCTAAAGATAGGATCTAGAGGAACAGCTGTGATGGAAATACAATCATTACTAAACAAAATAGGGTATGATGTAGGGTCACTCGACGGGATATACGGACCTAAAACTGCAGCGGGAGTACAGAAGTTCCAAAGATATTTTAGCTTAGTACCTACAGGAGTACTAGATGAAGTTACTTATAAGCTTATGAATAGATTCTTAATAGGTTATGATACTTATAGAATTAGACCGGGAGATACACTATATCTTATAGCAAGGAGGTATGGCACAACTGTTCTAAGTATAATTACTGCTAACCCTGCAATAAATCCTAATAATTTGCAAATAGGGCGGGAAATTATAGTTCCTTATTCATTAGAGGTGGTTTATACAAATATTGATTATACTTATGATATTATGAAAAGAGATTTAGAAGGTCTAAAGGCTAGATATCCATTTATTCAGGTTGCAAGTGCAGGCAAGAGTGAACTAGGGAGAGAACTGTATTATGTAAAACTTGGCAATGGACCTAATAAAGTTTTTTACAATGGAGCTCATCACGGTATTGAATGGATAACAAGTATGCTTTTAATGAAGTTTATTGAAAATTTTTCTAAAGCTTATGCTTCAGGTCAAAATTTAGAAGGATATAATCTTAAGGATATATGGAACAATAGTAGTATATACGTAATACCTATGGTAAATCCAGATGGGGTTGATTTAGTGCTTAATGGATTAAATAGGGGCAACCCATACTACAATGATTTAATTGTGTGGAATAATGGGAGTACTGATTTTTCTAGAACTTGGAGTGCTAATACTCGAGGCGTTGACCTTAATCATAACTATGATGCTATGTGGCAACAGTCGAAGGAAGCAGAAAAAACCTATGGTGTATTTGGACCAGGGCCTACAAGATATTCAGGTACTGCACCAGAATCAGAATCAGAATCTAAGGCCGTAGCAGATTTCACGCGGAAGAACAATTTTAGATTGGTAATAGCCTATCACAGTCAAGGGGAGGTAATATACTGGAATTATCAAAATTTGGCTAGCTCGGAGGCGAGGAGAATAGGAGAGATATTTTCTAGTTTAAGTGGTTATCAATTAGAAGAGACCTATGGGATTACAAGCTATGCAGGATATAAAGATTGGTTTATAGAAAAATATAGAAGGCCTGGGTACACCGTTGAAGTTGGATTTGGAGAAAATCCTCTTCCGATAAGCCAGTTCAATGGAATTTATAAGGATAATATCAAAGTACTACTTGAGGGGGCATTAGTTTAACTATTTATAAATATAGATAATCATCAAGGTTCGGTATGGATTATGTACGAAAAGTATCTTTCGCATTCTACATGCCGAACCTTTAGAAGTTAATAAAATAAATTTCATATCTTTTTATTCATCGTTATCTATAAATTCTCCCCAAGCTGCATAAAGAACTTCAAGTTCTTTTTCAGTATTTGTAATTTGATTATTTATATCCTCACATCTACTAGGATTTGAATAAATCTCTTCAAGGCAAAGGTCATTCTGAAATTTTTCTAATTCTTGTTCTATAGATGAGATGCTATCTTCTATAGATTTAAAATCTGTTTTCTTTTGTTTTTCTAGTTTTTCAACCTCTCTCTTTTTCTTTTTATTAAAATTAATTTGTGTTTTTGAAAGGCCTACATGGTCTTCTTCTACTTGAAACCTTTGAGGGTTTTTCTTTTTTTCTATATAATAGTTATAATTACCTAAATATTCTTTTAGCCCATCTTGGTTTAATTCAAGTATTTTAGTGATTACCTTGTTTAGGAAATATCTATCATGAGATATTACAATAACGGTACCATCATACCCTAGTATTGAATCCTCTAAAGCTTCACGAGACATAATATCTAAGTGATTTGTTGGTTCATCTAATAGTAAGAAATTCGCTTTAGATAGCATGATTTTTAGCAGGTTTACCCTACATCTTTCTCCGCCACTTAGAGAAGATATATTTTTAAATACGTCTTCACCTAGAAATAGGAATGCAGCAAGAGAAGTCCGAAGCTCTGTAGTAGTAAGCTTAGGAAATTCATCCCAAACCTCATCTATTATAGTTTTTTCTTCATTTAAATCTGATTGTTCTTGGTCATAATATCCTATAAAAATACTTTTTCCTAATACTTTTATGCCGGTATCACTTTTAAGTTTATCCATTATAATTTTAAAAAGAGTGGTTTTACCTCGCCCGTTTTCTCCAATAAGAGCGATTTTTTCTGACCTTTTTATATCCAAATCCAAATTTTCGAACAAAAGATTGGATCCAAATCGTTTTGATAAATTTTCTATATGAAGAACATCATTACCACTTTTGATTTCTGTTTCAAAGTTAATATTAGTTCCCCTAGGATCTTTATCAGGAGAATCAATCCGCTTAACTTTGTCTAAGGATTTTTGCCTGCTATCTGCAGCTCTTACACTTTTCTCTCGGTTAAAGGATCTATATTTAGTTATAATATCTTCTTGTCTTTTTAATTCTGACTTCTGTAAATTGTATGCTTTTAATTGAATAGCATAATTTATCTTCTTTAGATCAATAAAACTTGTATAGCTTCCATTATAACAATCTACATGACCATTAATAAGTTCAAAAGTTCTATTAGTAATAGCATCCAAGAAAAATCTATCATGGGAGATTATAAACATAGTTCCTTTATAGGATATTAAATAATCTTCTAACCATTCTATAGCACTTAAGTCTAGGTGGTTAGTAGGTTCATCAAGTAAAAGTATATCCGGGCTTTTAAGTAGTAATTTACATAATGCAACCCTAGTCTTTTGTCCACCGCTTAATATGCTTATTGGTTTATTATAATCATCTTCCATAAAGCCAAGGCCTTTTAGAACTCTACTAATTTCAGATTTATATGTGTATCCTCCACGATTATTGTAAAGTTCAGAAGTTAATGTATATTCTTTTATTATTTTATTATGATATTCTTCTC
>NZ_JBNMNU010000185.1:0-8002 GCF_051278035.1 Clostridium sp. | reverse complement strand
GTAATGGATGATTTAGGTGAATATAATAGTAGTAGGGGTTTTGTATTTGATGATATTTACGAGTGGATTCCAGGGCCAATAATTAAAGATGTGACACAACTTCATAGCTTTGTTGATAAGGTTAATGCTAATATAGATGATTATAAGGATATTAGACAAACAATTAATAGTAAAACTAATAAATATTCAGACTTTAATAATACTAAAAGATTATTTGATAAATTAGAGTTATAGGGTGTAATCAGAAAATTTGTTGTATAGGATGGGCATAAAATGAAAAAAGTCGTGAAAAGCAATGTGGTAACTAATTACATTTATAATAGTCTTTATCAAGTTCTTACTATTATAATACCTATAATTACTATACCCTATGTATCAAGAATCTTTGGAGCAAAAGGGATGGGCATATATGGATATACTTTTTCAGTGGCACAATTCTTCTATATAGTAGGCATGTTCGGAATCAGCTCTTACGGAATTAGAGAAATTGCATATGTTAGGAGTGATAGAAAAAAAACCACTAAGAAATTTTGGGACATTTGGTCCTTACAAGTAATCACCAGTGTGTGTGGTTTAGCGATTTACATGGTTTTTATTATATATTTTCACCTGTTGGACTATAAAATTGCTTTTGCATTCCAAATCCCCTTTTTATTAAATGCTATGTTTGATATTACGTGGTTTTTTATTGCTATGGAGGATTTTAAAAAAACCGTAACAAGAAATATAATTGTTAAAATAATTGGTCTTATATTGATATTTACATTTGTAAAAACATCAAATGACATATACATATATATACTAATAAATTCAAGTGTAGTATTTTTAGGAAGCTTAACATTATGGGTTTTTGTAAAAGAATACGTAGGTAAATTCTATATTAAAAATATTAACATTAAACATCATATAAATGGTGCTGCTTTAATCTTACTACCCCAATTTTCTATTCAAATGTATACAAGCCTAGATAAAATTTTAATTGGAAAACTATCAACTATAGAGCAAGTTGGATTTTATGATCAATCACAAAGAATTGCTAGAATAGCACTAGCAATAGTAACCTCACTTAGTGTTGTATTGATGCCAAGAATAGCTAGCATGTATGCGAGAAGTGAAGTCAAGAAGGTGGAAGAATACATTGTTAAATCAGTGAATTTTACGTTGGCATCTTCAATTTTTATAATGTCTGTTATTATGGGTATATCTAAAAACTTTGTTCCTTGGTTTTTTGGTAGTGAATTTAACGTAATTATTATTTACATGATGATATCTAGTTTGATAATTTTATTTATTGCGGTAGGGGGTGTATTTGCAAATCAGTATACATTACCTACTAATAAAAACAAAGAATATATTATTCCGTTATTAGCCGCTTCAGTGATTAATATAGCTTTAAATTTAATTCTAGTACCAAAATTTAAAGCTTTAGGCGGAGTTATAGCTATAGTTATAACAGAATTTGTAGTTTGTGTATTAAGAATAATTCTAGTGAAAAAATATTTGGACATTAAAAAAATATTTAAAGGTACTTATGGATATTATTTAGCAGGAGGACTTTCAGCAATAAGTGTATATATTTCAGGCTATTTCATTCTGGGTGGATTTCTAGGGCTCGTAATACAAGGGCTTGTGGGTTTAATAGTCTACACTATAATATTGTATATAATAAATAATCCAATAAAAACGGAGATAATCAGTATAATGAAGGAAAGAAAATTATCGAAAGTAAATAAAAAATAAAGAATTTAGGTAATTATTTAATAGTAAGGGGGACTTGTTTATGACAATTAGAAATATTTTATTTGATTTAGATGGAACGTTGTTAGACACAAATGAATTAATTATACAATCGTTTCAACATACCTACCAAAGACATTTGAATAAAGATGTAGATAAAGAAGATATTATTAAAAATTTTGGAGAAATTTTAAAAATTACATTAGACAGAGAATTTGGTGATGATAGTGAAGAAGCTATTAAGACTTATAGAAATTTTCAAATTGGTGAATTTGAAAAGCTAATTTCAATTCGTGATGGAGTAAAAGAAGGCGTAATAAAGCTTTACAAGCAAGGTTATAAGCTTGGAGTTGTCACATCGCGGATGAATAAATCGGCAATTATGGGATTGAATCATTTCGGATTAATGGAATATTTTGATGTTATTATAGGCGCAGATGATACAGAGAAACATAAGCCAGATCCGACTCCAGCGCTTATGGCTTTGAAGAAAATAGGTGGAAAACAAGATGAAACAATCTTTGTGGGGGACAGTCCCTTTGATGTTTTGTGTGCTAAAAATGCAGGGATTAAATCTGTGATTGTGGGATGGAGTGCACTTCCTATGGATATGATTCTTAAGTATGAGCCCGGTTATGTTGTAGATAGCATGGAAGAACTTTTAGCAGTAGTGGAGATGTTATTATAGAATTAACGGCTGTGAATAGAGTGAATATGGTATTATAGAGGAGCGAAGACTGTAATTATTCAGAATTTAGCCGTATTTTGGAGGGTTTTATGTTGAAAACAAAAAAGTATATTTTTTTAGCCACAATTGTATCCCTATTTGGAGAAATATATTTTTACCCATTTCAGAGTGATTTTAAATTTTCGGCAGGGGTAATTATTTTTAATTTATGCGTTCTTATAATGATAGATATCTCAGAAATTAGGCTGGCTTTTTTATGTGGAGTAGGTGTATTCATAGTTAGAGGTGTTTCTGGAATACTAATTGCAGATCATACTGTTATAAATACGGTTGTTTTTAATTTTCCATCGCTATTATATTATTTAATCTATGGAATTCTACTTAAGATAACTAAAATTAAAAAATATAAAGAACATATAGTTAAGACGATTTTATTATTTGCATTAATGGATTCACTAAGTAATGTATTTGAAGCTATTATACGAAATGGCACTAGTTCACATGTTGTAAGAATTATTATTTTAGCGGGTTTTATAAGAGGATTTATATCTTATTTTATTTATCTGACTTATAATAAACAAAAATTATTTATTTTGAATAGTGAGCATCAGAAAAGATATACTCAACTTAATTTGTTGATTTCAAATATACAGGCTGAAATGTTTTATTTAAAGAAGTCAATGAAAGATATAGAACAGGTAATGTCGAAAAGCTATAATTTATATGAGACCTATAAGGATAATGATCATTTAAGAGAAAAAACATTGAATATTGCTAGAGAAGTACATGAGATAAAAAAAGATTATTATAGAGTTTTAAAAGGATTTGAATCACTTATAGACGATTTTGAAAATGAAGATGCTATGACACTTTCAAATATTTTTACCGTTATTAAGGATAATACTACTAGGTATATAAAAGAGAATAATAAAGAAATAGCAATATCATTCTATTTTCAAAATGATTTTGAAGTTAAAGCTTATTCTAATTTATTTGTTATGGTTAATAATCTTATAATCAATAGTATAGATGATTGCAAAGATAAAGATTTTATTATAGTATCAGAAAAAGCAGATGATGATAATGTATATTTTGAAATAACTGATACGGGAAATGGTATTGATAAAGACATTCTTCCTTATATTTTCAATCCAGGCTTTACTACAAAATACGATGGTATAACTGGAAAAGCCTCTACAGGCATTGGACTTTCACATGTTAAAAATATAGTTGAACAATTAGGTGGAAATATAGAAGTGAAATCAGAACAAGATATAGGAACTACTTTTATACTCAGTATACCTGCAAGTTCATTGAATGGAGGATAATGTTGGAAAAAACTTTTTTGATTGTTGATGATGATGTTAATATTAGAAAAATGCTAGGATTTCTTATAAAGAAAAATAATCTTGGAAAAGTTATATGTGAGCTAGATAGTGGGGAACATGCTGTTCAAGAAATAATATTTTATAATCCCCAAATAGTACTTATTGATCTTTTGCTCCCTTTACTTGATGGAATTGAAATAATTAATAGAGTGAAGGAAGAGGGGTATAAGGGTAAGTTTATTATGATATCTCAAGTTGAAGAGAAGTCAGTGGTATCAAAAGCATATGAAAGTGGTATAGTTTTTTTTATAAGTAAGCCTATAAATAGTATAGAGGCAATCAATGTTATAAAAGGCATATGTCGTAATATTGAGCTTGAAGATTCTTTGGAAGCTATAAAGAGTGCACTACTCGGAGTTAATAATGATAAAAACATAACAAAAGAATTATTTGTAGATGAGGAAATAATAAATATTTTTACTAGGATAGGTATTACCGGGGCAGTAGGAAGTAATGAGTTAATAAAAATTGTACATAAAATCATAGAATTTAAAAAGAGAAATCCAGTTTCTATATACAAGCTACAAAAAATATACGATGAGATTGTGCAGGAAGAACATGGATATGAAAATCTAAATGCAAATAAAAAAGCATTAGAACAAAGGATTAGGAGAACTATTCAAAAGGCGTTGGAAAATTTATCAGAGCTGGGTTGTGATGATTATAGCAATAGTGTTTTCATGGAGTATAGTACTCTATTATTTGATTTTAAACAAATAAGGCAAGAAATGAGACATATAAATAACCCACTGAATGAACCAGGGAAAATAAGTACAAAAAAGTTTATAGAAGGAATTATTACTAAATTAAGTTAGTTTATACTTGGTAAATATTTCATACAAGACTTCAAATATACAAATATTTTGAAAATTTAAATTAATAAATGAATGTTTTTGTAGTTTTATGTAGTTTATTGAATCAACTTCTTATAATAATATTATAATATAAAAATTATGAGGGGGACGATTAAATGATTTTAAAATTAGATATGGTTCAAGCAGCAGCATTAGCAGTTGTAGTTTTATTTATAGGCCAATTAATTAAAAGAAAGCTAACAGTTTTAGATAAGTATTGTATACCTGCGCCAGTAATAGGGGGAGTACTTTTCGCAATTATGACATTAATATTAAAACAAACAAATATGTTGGTTTTTGAAATGGATGTTACACTTCAAAAATTCTTTATGACCGCGTTCTTTACAACTATTGGGTTTACAGCAAGTTTTAAACTTCTGAAAAAGGGTGGCAAACAGGTCTTCATTTTCCTAGGAATAGCTGTAGTTCTTGTAATTTGTCAAGACATTACAGGCGTAGTATTTGCTAAGATATTCGGACTTAATCCGCTTATAGGACTTTCTACTGGTTCAGTACCTATGGTTGGTGGGCATGGAACTGCAGGCGCTTTTGGCCCAGTGTTTGAAAAAGCAGGTGCTGTAGGAGCAAATACAGTAGCAATGGCATCAGCTACATTTGGATTAATAATGGGTAGCATGCTTGGCGGACCAATAGCTAAGAAACTAATTGATAAACATAAACTTGCGCCTTCAATGAAAACGGTTAAATCTTTATCGGAAGTTGCAGCAACTAAAGAAAATGGGTTAAAAGAATTAGTTCCTGGAAACTTTATGCATGCTACAACACAGCTTTTTATAGCTATGGGTATTGGAACAATAATATCTTATTTTTTAGAAAAAACAGGAGTGACATTCCCAGCGTATATTGGAGCAATGTTTGCAGCTGCAATTATAAGAAACTTATCAGATTCAACAAAAATATACGAAATTTATGCGGATGAAATAGACATCATAGGAAATGTATCATTAGCTATATTCTTATCTATGGCATTAATGGGATTAAAATTATGGCAATTAGCTGATTTAGCTTTACCACTTTTAGTTATGCTATTAGCTCAAGGGTTAATAATTGCACTATTTGCTTACTTTGTAACTTTTAATGTTATGGGTAGAGATTATGAAGCAGCAGTAATGTCTGGTGGTACTTGTGGATTTGGTATGGGTGCTACACCAAATGCTATGGCAAATATGGAAGCTCTTACAAAAAACTATGGGGTTGCTCCAAGAGCATTCTTTATCGTACCACTAGTAGGAAGTTTATTCATAGATTTCTTCAATGCTGGTATTATTACCACCTTTATGAATTTTTTCGGATAATAGTTAAATAACAAGGGACATAAATTATATACTTTGATATGTTGAAACGGGTGTGTTTCTAAAATGCACCCGTTTCTTTTTATGTGAATGATTGGTATAATATATACAAAGAAGTTTTAAATTAAATAAGCGGAGGGGTAAAATATGAGAGACGTAGTAATTGTAAGTGCAGCAAGAACAGCAATAGGTAGTTTTGGAGGAACATTATCAAAATTATCGGCTGTAGAGATTGGTACCATTGCTGCTAAAGAGGCTATAAAAAGAGCTGGAGTTAAACCAGAGCTAGTAGAAGAGGCTATTATCGGTAATGTATTACAAGCAGGACTTGGACAGAATGTTGCAAGACAGATTTCAATATATGCAGGTATGTCTGAAGAATCTTCAGCCCTTACTATAAATAAAGTATGCGGATCAGGACTGAGAGCTGTAAGCATGGCTGCACAATTTATAATGTGTGGAGATGTAGATATAGTTTTAGCAGGTGGAACTGAAAGCATGACCAATGCTCCATATGCACTTCCAAATAATAGATGGGGTGAAAAAATGGGAGATGGAAAAATAGTTGATACTATGATTAACGATTCTCTTTGGGATGTATTTAATAATTACCATATGGGGGTTACAGCAGAAAATATTGCAGAGAAGTGGAATTTAACAAGGGAAGATCAAGATAAATTTGCATTAAACAGCCAATTAAAAACTGAAAGGGCTATAAAAGAAGGCAGGTTTAAAGAGGAGATTGTTCCAGTAGAAATTCCTCAAAGAAAAGGTGATCCGATAGTATTTGATACAGATGAATTCCCGAAAATGGGATCAACTATAGAAAAATTAAGAAAATTAAAGCCAGCATTTAAAAAAGATGGTACTGTAACAGCAGGTAATGCATCAGGAATAAATGATGGTGCGGCTATGTTTATAGTGATGTCAAAGGCTAAAGCAGAAGAACTTGGACTTAAACCTCTAGTTACGATAAAATCTTATGCATCATCTGGGGTAGATCCAAAGATAATGGGATATGGTCCAGTGCCTGCAAGTAAAAAAGCGTTACAAAAGGCAGGAATATCTGTAGACGCTTTAGATTTAATAGAAGCCAATGAAGCTTTTGCTGCTCAATCATTAGCTGTAGCTAAAGATTTAGGTTTTGATATGGAAAAAGTAAATGTTAACGGTGGAGCGATTGCACTAGGGCATCCAGTAGGAGGTTCAGGAGCAAGAATACTTGTTACATTAATACATGAAATGATAAAAAGAGATTCCAGGACTGGACTTGCTACGTTATGCATAGGTGGAGGCCAAGGAACTGCTATTATTGTTGAAAGATAACTATCAAAAAGGATTAGCATATAATGCTAGTCCTTATAAATTTTAACAAATAATTTATAAGAATGTGCGAGAATTCTAAAGTATAACTTTGAATAATATGGTATAATCATAAGGATAGGAGTGATATATATGGTTAAATTAAAAAATGCAGTACCAAACATTTTCACCTTAAGCAATATGTCTTGTGGAATTATGTCAATACTTATGAGTTTTGAAGGCAATTATAAATTATCAGTACTATTTATTTTTTTAGCAGGAATATTTGATAGATATGATGGTAGATTAGCTAGATATTTGAAAGTAGATACCGAAATGGGTAAAGAACTAGATTCGTTATGTGATTTAGTATCTTTTGGTGTGGCACCTTCCATATTGATATTTAACATTTATAATTTTACTACGCTAGGTTACATTGGATATTTGATGGTTTTAGTATTTCCAGTAGCGGGAGCATATAGGTTAGCGAAATTTAATATTACGGATTTTAGTGGCGTTTTTTCAGGGATTCCCATTACAATTACAGGAACATTTTTAGCACTTTATGCTTTGATTATGACTGGTACTGGAAAAGCTACTAATATAGGGCCTACTATGTTTTTATTATTTGTATTATCTTATTTAATGGTAGGCACTTTTAAATTTAAAAAAAGGTAGTAATATTATAAAAATGTATTTCAAAACGAAATTATAGTATTA